>JBEHXM010000032.1:0-41211 GCA_048498695.1 Bacteroidota bacterium | reverse complement strand
ATAACGCTCTTAATATTATATGTATCGAATTGCTAAGTTTGCATAGATAAAAGATTTATAATATTTAATGAAACAATTCTTCAAATTTGTTTTCGCCACGATGGTGGGGATTATTTTAACCAGTATTATTCTCTTCGTAATAGTTATTGGTATAGTGGTGGCAGCGACAAGTGGTGATAAACATGTTGAGGTTGATTCTGACTCTATTCTGCATATAGCTTTCACCCGCGATATACCAGAGCGTACGCCTTACA
Source organism: Bacteroidota bacterium (assembly GCA_048498695.1). GTDB lineage: Bacteria > Bacteroidota > Bacteroidia > Sphingobacteriales > Sphingobacteriaceae > Mucilaginibacter. The sequence continues at coordinate 40,957 of JBEHXM010000032.1, read as the reverse complement.
ATCCATTATCAGGCCTCAGCTTTTTAGGTTTGGATGAAGACAAAAATTTAGGGCTGAATGACATACTTTCTAACATCAAAAAAGCAAAAACAGACAGCAATATTAAAGGCATTTTCCTTGATGAAAGCTATATGCTTTCAGGGCAGGCCACTACCGAAGAGATACGCAACGCATTGATCGACTTCAAGAAATCAGGAAAATTTATCATCGCCTACTCCGAAGTTTATACCCAGGGATTTTATTACCTGGCATCAGTAGCTGATAAGGTGTACATCAATCCCAAAGGCTTATTTGAATTTAGGGGTTTTAGCTCTCAGATCACCTTTTTGAAGGGCGCACTTGATAAATTAGGCATTGAGGTGCAAGTAGTTAAAGTAGGTACTTATAAAAGTGCCGTTGAGCCTTTGATACTCACCAAAATGAGCGATCCTAACCGGATGCAGGTAAACTCCTACATGGGTTCATTATATGATCATTTTTTAACCGGTATTAGTAATAGCCGCAAACTCAATAAAGATTCACTTTTTGCTATTGCCAACAATTTAAAAATTCAATTTCCGGAGGACGCTTTAAAATATAAGCTGGTTGATGGCTTAAAATATAAAGACGAGGTTTTAGATGAGCTGCGGGAACGCACAGATATCAGTTCTAAAAAAGATCTTCATAGTGTTGACCTGGGTGATTACGCCTCTAATAATTCGGACGATGATAACGCCGATAAAAAAGAAGTTAAAAACCAGGTCGCAGTTGTTTATGCTTCCGGTGAGATCAATGGCGGAAACGGGGATGATAACACGATCGGCTCCGAAAGTATATCAAAAGCATTACGTAAAGTGCGGTTAGACGACCATGTAAAAGCTGTAGTGCTTCGTGTAAACTCACCCGGTGGCAGTTCACTGGCATCAGATGTGATCTGGCGCGAAGTAATGCTGACCAAAAAGGTAAAACCGATCATCGTCTCAATGGGCGACCTGGCGGCTTCGGGCGGATATTATATCTCCTGCGCAGCAGATTCGATCATTGCTGAGCCAAATACGATTACTGGTTCAATAGGTATATTCGCTATCATACCAAACCTGCAAAAATTATTTAATGATAAGCTGGGTATTACATTTGATGGGGTAAAAACAGGTAAATATGCAGATTTGGGTGACATAAGCAGGCCGCTGTCGCCTGAAGAAAAGGCCATTTTACAAAACAACGTTAACCGGGGTTATGATGAATTTACTAAAGCTGTTGCCGATGGTCGCCACAAAACACAGAAATACATTGACAGCATAGGCCAGGGCCGTGTGTGGACAGGCACCCAGGCAGTAAAAATTGGCTTGGTAGATCGTTTAGGCACCATTAACGACGCCATACATTCTGCCGCCAAAAAGGCTAATATTAAAAATTACACCGTGGTACCCTACCCTGAACAAAAGAAAGGCGTATTTAACCACTTTGGTGCCGATATAAGCGCCCAGATGAAAGCCCATTTTGTAAAATCTGAGTTGGGTGATAATTACCGGTATTACGAACAAATTAAAGGTGTAACCCAAATGATGCGCGTGCCACAGGCCAGGATGCCTTATGATATTGTGATTAAATAGTCTATGTTTCATAGATCGTACTCAATAGTCATTTTTGATTATTAAAGCCATATCCTTAATGAATATGGCTTTATTTTTTAAAACAAAAGTTAAAAGCAGGCTATTAAGAGCTATGAACCATGAACTATTATCAATGAACTATTTTGTATTTTTACCGGCTCATACTCTATGGAAAATAAACCAATAGCCCGCACACTTCGATTACTTTCTCAACTAATGGAGCTTCATGACGAAAATCCATTTAAAATAAAATCGTTGGCAAATGCAGCTTTTAAGGTAGATAAATTGCCTTTCCCGGCTGCCGGGAAAAGTTTGGCTGAACTTGAGAAGATTGACGGTATTGGCAAAAGCACCGCCACCAAAATAGTAGAGTTACTGGAATCCGGAGCGATTACTGACCTGACCGACTTGTTAGCCAAAACACCGGAAGGTATAGTTGAAATGCTGGGTATTAAAGGCATAGGACCGAAAAAGATCGGCATCATCTGGCACGACCTTGGCATTGAAAACATTGGTGAACTATACTATGCCTGTAACGAGAACCGCCTGGTAGAAGCCAAAGGCTTTGGCTTAAAAACACAGGAAGAGATACGCAAGGTTATCGAGTTCAGAATGGCCAGCAATGGCAAATTTTTATATGCACAGGTTGAGCCTGTTGCCAACAAATTATATGAGCAGATAAAAAGTGTTTTTCCTGATGCTTTTGTAAAAATTACCGGCGATTACCGCAGGGGTTGTGAAATAATAACTGAACTTACTTTTTTAATAGGAACTATCAGCAGTCAGGTTGGCATAGATGCATTGGTCAACACTGATATTTTACAAAATATGACGGTTAATAACCACCATATTAATGGTGAAACCGATAATGGCCTGCTGGTTGATATCACGGTGGTGAACAATAAGTTTTTTTATCACCAGTTATTTATGCAAACCGGCAGCGAAGATCATGTAAGTGCAGTATTAGAGCGCATAACCGATGATATTAATGAATCGGAAAATGAGGAATTGATCTACCGGAAAGCTGGTTTGGCGTGGATGCCACCGGAGTTGCGCGAAGGAGATAGTTTTATTGAGAAAGCCGCTAATAATACTTTGCCGCATTTGATTACCTACCATGATCTTAAAGGCACTTTACATAACCATAGTACGTGGAGCGATGGTGTAAATACTTTAGAGGAAATGGCTTTGTATTGCCGCGATGAGCTAAAGCTGGAATACCTGGGCATGTGCGACCACAGCAAAAGCGCCTTTTATGCCAAGGGGTTAAGCATTGAAAGGGTATTGCAACAACACGAAGAAATTGACCATCTGAATAAAAAAATAAAGGATTTTCACATATTCAAGGGTATCGAATCGGATATCTTAAATGATGGGGCGTTGGATTATCCGGACGAGATATTGAAAAAGTTTGATTTCATTGTAGCCTCAGTACATACCAATTTAAAAATGGATAAGGAAAAAGCTACCGCCCGTTTGATCAAAGCAGTAGAAAATCCCTATACAACCATACTCGGCCATCCGACAGGAAGATTATTACTGAGCCGGAAGGGTTATGAATTTGATTATAAAAAGGTAATTGATGCCTGCGCGGCAAATAATGTGGTGATAGAGATCAATGCCAATCCATTAAGACTTGATCTCGACTGGCGCTGGCACCAGTATGCTTTGGATAAAGGCGTCAAACTATCCATCAACCCGGATGCGCACAGGAATGAAGGCTTTTTAGATATGCATTATGGTATATTAGCGGCGCGAAAAGGCGGGCTGAATAAGGAAATGTGTTTAAATGCGTTCTCTTTGGAAGAAATTAAAAAGATATTCGAGCTAAAAAAGGCAGGTAATAAATAATTTCGAAATTCGAATTTTCAATTTCGGATTTATGTAAAAATATCCATTCAATTTAAAATTCGAAATAAAAAATTCGAAATCCGAAATAAAAAAACATGTTGATCGATAAAGTCCGTTCCATTCAGCAATCACAGCAACCGCCTGCTATCCTTGTGATCGGCGACTTGATGATAGACCATTATATCTGGGGCGATGCAACAAGGCTTTCGCCGGAGGCACCTGTGCCAATAGTGAATGTAAAGAATGAATCGACCACGCTTGGAGGTGCCGCTAACGTTGCGCAAAACCTGGTGGCGCTGGGGGCCAATGTTACTTTAGGTGGCGTGATCGGGAATGACGCGTTTGGCAAAAAGCTCATAGAAATACTGGATAGTGAGGGCATCGCCACAGATGCTATATTGAAAGATAGTAGCCGGCCAACTACGGTTAAAACTCGGGTAGTTGCAGGCAGTCATCAATTGGTTAGGGTTGACAGGGAAATAACCGACCCCGTTTTGAGCGAACTGGAAGATGAATTAGCAGATAAACTGGATCATTATATTAATGAAGCGGATATTATACTTTTTTCGGATTATGGTAAAGGATTATTCTCGGAAGGGTTAACGCAAAGGCTCATCAAGCTATCGAAGGAGAAGCAAAAGAAAGTGATCATCGACCCGAAAGGATTGGATTACGAAAAATATAAAGGCGCTTTTATCATCAAGCCGAACAGGAAAGAACTTGCCGATGCTGCGAAAACTGAAAAAATAAAAACGATTGACGATCTGCAAAAAGCAGCGAAAGTTATTTTCAGGCAAACAGGTGTCGAATACCTGATCGTTACCCTGTCAGAAGAAGGCATGGTAATTTTGGATGAACTTGCCTATAAATTGCTGCCTGTTAAAGCAACAGCAGTATTTGATGTAACAGGTGCAGGTGACACCGTGTTAGCTACAATGGCTTACTTTATAGCGTCTGGTTTGAGTATTGAAGAAGCCTGTGAGCTGGCCAACCATGCTGCTGCTATCGTAATAAGGCGTGTAGGTAGTGCCACAACAACAATTGATGAAATTATTGATGATATAGAAAAAATCTAAATTCATATTATGAATCAATAATTCACTAAATCGATAATTCACTTATTAAAATATGGTTACAGAGGAACTTCAGGATCATCAGCGTTTAATTCAGAAAGTGATCGAATCACTTACTACGAATATTGAAGTTGCTTGCGAAATGATTGTGAATACTATAAAAAATGGCAATAAGGTTTTAATAGCGGGCAATGGCGGCAGTGCGGCTGATGCCCAACATATAGCTGCCGAACTAAGCGGTCGTTTTGTAAAAGAGCGCAAAGCATTACCGGGGATAGCGCTAACTACAGATACGTCAGCGATTACTTCTATAGCTAATGATTATGGGTATGAATATGTGTTCTCGCGCCAACTGGAAGCTTTAGCCCGGCCGGGCGATCTGTTCATTGGCATATCCACCAGCGGTAACAGCGAAGGGATATTAAAAGCATTTAATTCAGCCCAAATAATAGGTTGCAAAACATTAGGTTTGTCCGGCAGGGATGGCGGCAAAATGAATGGACTTTGTGATCTGAATATTATTGTACCATCTGATGTAACTGCCCGCATACAGGAAATGCATATTTTAATTGGCCATATCCTGTGCAAAGCGGTTGATAATGAATATTAAATAACCATGAGAAGCGATATCGAAAAAACATTGCTCGGCAAAATAAGTGACTTGCCCACATTGCAGTCGCAGATATCCATATGGAAAAGTGAAGGCAAAAAGGTGGTATTCACCAATGGTGTTTTTGATCTGCTGCATATCGGGCATATTACTTATATGGCCAAAGCATCCGAGTTGGGCGATAAATTAGTGATCGGTTTAAATTCGGACACTTCAGTAAAAAGAATAAAGGGCGAAGACCGCCCGGTAAATGACCAAAACAGTCGTGCAGCCTTACTGGCGGCTTTATTTTTTGTAGATGCCGTAGTGGTTTTTGAAGAGGATACCCCTCTTAACCTGATCACTGCTTTGTTGCCAGATATTTTGGTGAAAGGGGCAGATTATTCAATTGAAAATATTGTGGGCGGCAAAGAAGTGATCGCAAACGGTGGCGAGGTGAAAACCATCAATTTTGTTGAAGGCTATTCTTCCACATCGATCATTCAAAAAATAAGAAAACAGATCACCTGACCTGTAAATAAAATGAAGATACTCGTTATCCGCTTCAGCTCGATGGGCGATATTATTTACACTACACCCGTGGTGCGCTGCCTCAAAAAGCAACTGCCCGGTAGTGAGATCCACTTCTTAACCAAGCCCGCTTTCAAATATATTTATGATAACAATCCTTATGTCGACCGGTTACTCTTGTTAAAAGCGACTTTAGCTGAAACTATAGAAGAAATCAAAGCGGAGAAATACGATTATATTATTGATCTCCACAATAATCTGCGCACTTCCGTCATTAAACTGAGAACAGGAATAAAATCGTCCACCTATAAAAAACAACGCATACGTAAGTGGTTAAGCTTAAAATTCAATTTAAAGCTGGTGCCGCCAATTCATTTAGTAGAGCGTTATTTAAAAACTGTAAAGTTTTTGGGAGTTAAATATGATGGCAAACCGATAGATTATTATGTTAAAGCCGAACATGATCTGAAAAAACTGCTGCCTGCATCGCACCAGGAAAACTATGTAGCTTTTGTGATCGGTGCAACGCATTTTACCAAACGTATGCCTAATGAGAAGATCATAAGTATATGCCGGCTGATCAATCAGCCGGTAGTTTTACTGGGGGGCGAAGATGTAAAAGCAAACGGCACCGAAATTGCAAATGCGGTTGGAGAAAATATTTATAATGCCTGTGGCAGCACTTCGCTTGATGAATCGGTATACCTGGTATCCAAAGCCTCGAAAACGCTCGGATTTGACACCGGATTAACACACATTGCCGAAGCTTTTGATAAACCTATCGCCTCTATCTGGGGTGGTACCGTGCCCGAGCTTTTAGGTGTTCAACCCTACATGGTAAAAGATGCTGAAGTGATCGGAATTAGTCTCCCGTGCAGACCGTGTTCTAAATTCGGTTTAGAGAAGTGTCCCCTCGGTCACTTTAAGTGTATGAAGGATATATCTGAAAATGTGGTGGTTGATTTTGCAAACAAAACAGCCTGATTCACCGTAAAAGCTAAATTCATTCATTTATATATCTAATTTTGTATAACAAATACCTAATTAATATGAAAAAATTTATTCTTTTAGCAGGGCTGATCATAGCAACATCGCTTAGCGCCTTTGCGCAATCAACCACATTCGGAATTAAGGGCGGCATTAACTTTGCGCAATTGCACACTTCATTTAGTGGATCAAGTTCATCCGTATCAACAGGCTCTTTAACAACTTTTTCCGCTGGCGCTTTCGCTAATATTCAATTTGAAAATTTCTCCATACTTCCTGGTCTTAATTTTACCGGAAGGGGTGCAAATGAAACCGAAGATAATTTGCACGTAAAAGCAAACTTATATTATTTGCAATTACCTGTAGATGTGGTTTACAATGTTGACATTGAACCCGGGGTGATCTATTTTGGTGCCGGACCTTACGTTGCCTATGGTTTATCCGCAAAAGTTAAGGTAAGTGACAGCACGAGTACTCAAAGTCAAAATGTTGGGTTCGGAAGCGGCGAGGACAAGTATAAACAAATTGATGCAGGTGCTAATGTTGTTGCAGGTTTCAGGTTGGATAATGGTTTGCTTTTCAGCGTAGACTACGATTATGGCATTACTAATATTTCAAATGTTGCCGGAAGTAAAACAACCAATCGCGTTTTCGGTGTATCCATAGGATATTCATTTAAATAATTAAATCTATTTTAGCTTGTATAATGTTGTACTAATTAACTATTATACAAGCTAAAATGAAAAAACTTCTTTTGGTCCGCCACGCCAAAGCCGTTCACGATTCGGATTATAGTGACTACGAAAGACCATTGAAACATTCAGGAATACGGGATGCAACACTGATGGCCGAAAGATTGAGCAGTGAAGATATTATTCCAGAGTTGCTGATAACCAGCCCATCATTACGAACCTCGGCAACGGCCGACATATTAGCCGAACACCTTGAATTGGCTAAACCCTTAAAAAATGAGCACATATACGATGCAAGTCAGCAGACGCTATTGGATGTGATCAATCAATTTCCGGATAAACATGATTTTATAGGATTAGTTGGTCATAATCCCGGAATAAATCAATTGCTAAATTACTACACCGGCAATTTGCGTGAAGTATCGCCGGGCGCTGTAGCGCTCATCTCATTTGAGGTAGATGAATGGAAAGAAGTTACTTATGATTCCGGCAAGCTGGCCTGGTTTAGTTCACCAAAGGATCATTAGCAATTTGAGAATGTGATAATTTGAAGATTTGAAAATTGATCTTTTACTAATTAACACAATAAGTTTTACCGGGCATTGAACGTATAAAACCCTGCATTTCCATATTGAGCAAGTTCATTGCCAGCTGGCTCATGGGCATATTGGTTTTGATGGTCAGGTCATCAATTGCCAGCGGCGTCTTATGGGCATGAATAATATCAAAAATGGTTCGCTCGTCAGCCGAAAGGTCCATAAATAAGGTCAGCTGTTCTTTTGGTGATTGTGTGTCATCCGTTCGCTCCCAACCTAAACTATAAGCCAGGTCAGCCGCGCAGGTCAGTAATGCCGCCTTATTATTCCTGATCAAAAAATTACAGCCTTCAGAATATTCGTCATCTACCCTGCCGGGAAAAGTGAACACATCCCTGTTATAGGAATTGGCTATTTCGGCAGTGATCAATGCCCCGCCTTTGATGCTCGCTTCAATCACCACGGTAGCATCCGACATTCCTGCTACAATACGGTTCCGCTGCGGAAAATTTTCACGGTCAGGAATTGTACCCGAGGGGAATTCTGTCAGCAGCCCACCATTCTCCAGCATCTTCTCAGCAGTGGAGCGATTTTGCGAAGGATATATCCTGTCAAGCCCATGGCCCAGTACGCCAACCGTAGGTAAATTTTGCTTCAGGCTCTCCTTGTGTGCGCACACATCAATCCCCAGCGCCAATCCGCTTACTATTAATGTGTTATACTGATGCAATTCTTCTATCAATTGCCGGCATAACTGTTTGCCGTATTCCGTGGCATTGCGTGTACCTACAATACTGATCACATGCTGCGGATTCAAATCCATATTACCGTTTGCATAAAGTAATATCGGTCCATCGGCACAGTTTTTTAAACGTTTAGGATAAGTCTTATCGGTATAAAAAATAACATCGACCCCATTTTTCTCCATGAACCGAAGTTCTTCTTCTGCGCGTTCGAGTGCCGCGGCAAGGTCAGCTTCATACAACCTTTTTTCGCCAATGCCCGGCACCTTCATCAGCTTAGATTTTGGTTCTTTAAATATCAGTTCTGCGTCGCCAAAATGTGCGATCAATGATTTAGCCGATAACGGGCCAATTTTTTTTATAAAAGTTAAAGCAACCTGGTGTAGTAATGACATATTTGAAAAGCGGATAAGGAGCCTTGAAGATATTACAAATTCTTAAATTGCTCAAATTTTTAGCAAAACTTTTTTTACACAAATAAGCATTTTATTCGTCATAGCCAACATTTGTTTAGTTATCATCTTTATATACTTTATTTTGTAAAGATTATTTTAATAACTTTAGTGCAGGTATTACATTCATCAACCAGGTTTTATTAATGAGGAGTGATAAAAAAAGTCCGGGTTATTCAGCAAGGCTGAAATACCTATTAATGGTTCCCTTGTTCACCGCAATATTGTGTGTTTCTACACATGCATTTGCACAAGGGCCTCCGGGTCCGCCACCAGGAGGACCGCCGCCACCACCTAACCCATTGAGTATTTTTAAGAAGCATAAAAAAGATACGACTAAAAAAAATCAGTCGTCCACAGAAGCCACTGCACCGTCAGGGCCTTCTGCACAACCAGCCGGACCGCCGCCGCCACCTAATCCTCTAAATCTTTTCAAAAAGAAAAAGAAGGATACTACAAAAACTAATAAGAGTTGACGGGATAGTTAAAAGGACTATTTGCCCTTAACGTAGATAACCTGTTTGGTCTCAAAAAACTCTTCATCAAAGTAGTTTTTGAGACCAAACAGGTTTACAGCCAGGCCTGATTCCTTAATTTCCTGCGCCAGGTCGCCGCCTTTTAGATACAAGATACCGTTAGGGATTGTATTTTTTGAGATATTATGAAACTTACCTCTTACCCAGGGATAAAAGTCTTTGAGCTGTGTTACAGCCCTCGAAACTACAAAATCAAACTTACCAGCTACCTCTTCTGCACGCGTATGTTCAGCTTTAAGGTTTTTCAACCCGATGGCTTTTGCTACTTCGTTAACAACCTTGATCTTTTTGCCGATAGAATCAACTAATAAAAATTGGGTATCCGGGAACATAATGGCGAGCGGTATACCGGGGAAGCCGCCGCCCGTGCCTACATCCAGCACATTTTCGCCGGGTAAAAATGTGATCACTTTGGCTATGCCCAATGAATGGAGTACATGTCGCTCAAACAGCAAATCGATATCCTTGCGAGATATTAGGTTGATCTGACTGTTCCAAAACTGGTATAGTTCGGGTAATTGCCGGTATTGTTGCTGTTGGGCAGGGGTTAGATCTGGGAAATATTTAACGATCAGATCAGATGTCATCCCGGTTAAAACGATTAATGATATTGCCAAGCAGGTATCGCGCCCGGAATAGCTGGGCTTTAACCGTACCCAATGGGAGATCAAGCTGCTGGGCTATTTCCTCGTAAGATAATTCATCAAAATAACGCAGGGTGATCAGGTTACGGTAACGGGCCGGCAAGCTTTCTATCAATAACTTTAGTTCCTGTGTTTGCTGTTTTTTGATCGAGGACTCTTCCGGGTTTAAAACATCAGCCTTTATCTGCAATGTTTTTTCTTCACCATCATCATCTACCATCCCGTGGATAGACATGGTATTCAATTTTTTTTTCCTGATAAAATCGATGCAGTTATTGGTAGCCACACGGAACAACCAGGTGCTGAAGGCATAATCCGGCTGGTATTTTTCCAGCTTTTCAAATGCTTTGGCAAAAGTCTCTACGGTAAGGTCCATAGCGTCTTCCTTGTTGTTAACCATCTTTAATGCCATAAAATAGATAGAGTCTTTGTACCTGTGCATCAGGTCGGCATAAGCTTTCTGGTTTCCTTCGCGTGCTTTCACAACCAGGTGAAAATCATTCTTTGCGTTTTCGGTAAAATTTGCGTTTACTTCCACTGAGTAGTTTTTATAAAGGTTCCGATCAATCCAAAAATATTCAAATAAACATAATAAACAAGGTCAAACAGGGGCAAATACCATATTAAATTTTTACCCTCTAATTTCCTGAACACACTATAATATATGATTACCTGTAATATCATCCTGAAGGCAAACAACACGGCAACTGCTATAGGCTGATAATTTAAAACCAGGCATAATATGAGCAATATATAAAATAAAAATCCGCTGAGGGCATCAAAGCTCAACATTCGGCGATGTTTATTTCTGTAAAGTTTTCCCACTCCCATATGCCTTTTCTTTTGAGTATACAGTGATGAAAATGTACTTTTTGCTTCACTGTATGTAAAGGCGTCAGGATGTATTTCAATCACCGTATTATCCCTGTTTACATTCTGATTTACAAACAGGTCGTCATCACCGGATAGTATATGCATATGTGAGGCAAAGCCCTTATTTTTAAAAAACAAGGTTTTGGTATACGCCAGGTTTCGGCCAATGCCCATATATGGGTTATGGGCCAATGCAGCCGAGAGGTAATTTATAGCAGTTTTAATAGTCTCGAAACGGATAAATGAATTAAGGAAACCACCCGTTTGGCGATAAGGCGAATAACCCAGTACAATTTCTGTTGACCCGGAAAAGTTTGAAGCCATACGGGTTATCCAGTTGACCGATGAAGGCTGGCAATCTGCATCTGTAAATAGCAGGTGCTCGTTTTTGGCTGCTTTAATACCCATTGTTAATGCAAATTTTTTCCCGGTTTTAAACCGGTCATTTTCTGCCACCGTAACAACTTTCAGATGGGAATATTTAAGTTGAATTTCCTTTAAGATATGCTCCGAATCATCTATGGAGCAATCATTAATTACAATCACCTCAAAATCAGGATAATCCTGTTCAAGTATTAACGGCAAATTCTCAGAAAGGTTTTTCTCTTCGTTGCGCGCACTGATAATTACAGAGACCGGGATTATTTCAGCAGTAATATTTTCCGGGGATTTGTATGATCTGAGCCTGGCATGATAATAAATCAGGTAGTACAGCTGGTTTAAAAAACAGAGAGCAAATAAAATAAAAACAGCTTCGGGTAAATAGGTTTCCAAGTCAGATCAGTATATCAGCAAATTTGTTAAAAAAACAACGAAATTTTCAGAAAGGTTGATAAGTTGTGGCCCTGAGGACTTAATGTGGAAAAGTTACTTAATGTTATAAAGGTTGGAGAAGTTGGAATGGTTAACAGTTAAACTATTCGAACGATTTCAATGCTTACAACAACTTCAACCCATACTAAACAAATCAGGCATAAATGATTAATTTTGCAGCCTCATAATGAAATTTAGTTTAAAAGCACAAGATCCTTTATCAAAAGCCCGCGCGGGCGAGATCACAACGGATCACGGAACCATACAAACCCCCATCTTTATGCCTGTGGGAACTGCAGGCACTGTAAAAGCCGTTCACCAGCATGAGCTGAAAGAAGATATTAAAGCCGAAATCATTTTAGGGAATACCTATCATTTATACCTGAGACCCGGATTAGATACCCTGGAAAAAGCAGGTGGTTTGCACCATTTTATAGGTTGGAACAAGCCTATTCTAACCGACAGCGGCGGTTACCAGGTATATTCACTTACCGAAGTGCGTAAAATAAAGGAGGAAGGCGTAACGTTCCGTTCGCATATTGATGGTTCAAAACATTTGTTTACCCCAGAAAATGTGATGGATATCCAGCGCGTGATCGGCGCGGATATTATCATGGCTTTTGATGAATGCACACCGTACCCCTGTGAGTATGGTTATGCAAGGAAATCTATCGAAATGACACATCGCTGGCTTAAACGCTGCTGTGACCGCTTTGACAGTACCGAGCCAAAATATGGATACAGCCAAACCCTGTTTCCTATTGTGCAGGGGTCGGTGTATAAAGATCTACGTACGAAATCTGCTGAAGTGATCGCCTCTTTTGAACGTGAAGGGAATGCCATAGGCGGGTTGTCTGTCGGGGAACCGGCCGAAGAAATGTATGCCATGACCGAATTGGTTTGCAATATATTACCTGAGCAAAAACCGCGTTATTTAATGGGCGTGGGTACACCAGTAAATATATTGGAGAATATTGCGTTAGGTATTGATATGTTTGATTGTGTAATGCCAACCCGTAATGCCCGTAATGGGATGCTTTTTACCAGGGACGGCATTATCAATATCAAAAATGAAAAATGGAAAAATGATTTTACACCAATTGAGGCTGATAGCGACCTGTTTACCGATACAAACTATACAAAAGCTTATCTTCGTCATTTAATACATTCCGGCGAAATATTGGGGGCGCAAATTGCTACCTTACACAACCTGCATTTTTATTTGTGGCTGGTGAAGGAAGCGCGGGAAAAGATCATCTCGGGCGAGTTTTATAACTGGAAAAAAATTATGGTTAACCGTTTAGGCCAAAGGCTGTAAATGAAAGCTTTTTTTATGCGAAAACTAAAGGTGATTGACCGGTATATTATAAAAAAATACCTGAGCACTTTTGTATTTACGCTGGCCATCTTTTCGGTGATCATGGTGGTGTTTGATATCTCCGAGCACCTGGATAACTTTCTTAAAAAACACAGCACTATTCATGACATTGCCTTTCAATATTATGCCGGATTTATCCCTTTTTACCTTAATTATTTATCTCCGCTGATCAACTTCCTGGCCGTAATCCTTTTCACAGCCAAAATGGCCAATCAAACGGAGATTGTGCCTATTTTAACTTCAAAGGCCAGCTTTTCAAGATTTTTAAGACCCTATTTTATAGCTGCTTCCCTATTGTTTATTGTATCTTTTTTTGCTAATGTTTACCTGATCCCATATACCAACAGACTAAAGGTTGACTTTGAGGACACTCATTTTAGTGATGCCGACCCTACCAAAAACGAGGTGCATATGCAGTTGGATAAGCGTACGTTTGTTTACGTCAAGTCTTTCGATAGTAATTCAAAAACGGGATATGAGTTTATCCTGGAAAAGTTCAATGGCGATACTATGATACAGAAGCTGGTAGCCAACAGCATTACCTACGATTCTGTTAAAAGAATATGGTCTATCAAATCTTATAGCGACCGGCATATTAATGGACTAAAGGAGAAGATGGTATGGCACAGCACTCAAAAAGATACCACACTGGATATGCGTCCCGAAGATTTTGAGGTACATGATAACCAATACAGCGCCATGTCAATGAGCGTGCTCAATAAAAACATAGAAAAGGCCAAGTTGCGCGGTACAGGGGAACTTACGGATATGTTATTTGAAAAATACCACCGTTTTGTATACCCTTTATCAACCTATGTGCTTACGCTGATAGGGGTTTCCATGTCCTCACGCAAGGTACGTGGCGGCATCGGTTTACCGTTAGGTATTGGTATTTTACTATGCTTTGCTTATATTATTGTAGAAAGGTTTGCGCTCGTATTTTCAATAAAAGGCGGCGCTCCCCCATTGGTTTCTGTGTTTGTACCAAATATATTATTTGCTTTACTGGGCTATTATTTACTTGTAAAAGCACCTAAATAATGGCACAGGAAGCTACACCGGCACCTATTAATAAAAACCTGCTGATATTACATTTTACAGTTTTTATCTGGGGTTTTACAGGTATTTTAGGTAAACTCATCACTATTTCGGCCGTACAATTGGTGTGGTACAGGGTGTTGATAGCCTCCATTTCATTATTTCTTTACTTCAATTTCAACAAAAAGGCGCTCAAAATAAGCCGGAATACATTGCTAAAATTGGCATTTACCGGCGCTTTAGTTGGCGGACATTGGATATTATTCTTCTTGTCTATCAAATTATCCACGGTTTCGGTGAGCCTGGTTTGCCTGTCATCCATCACTTTGTTTACGGCTATTTTCGAGCCACTGATCAATAAAAAACGCATCTCAAAACTCGAGATCATTGCCGGAGCTTTGATCATATCAGGTATCCTGATCATATTCAAATTTGAGACACAATACACTAAGGGTATTATATCAGGCCTTAGCAGCGCAGTTTGCGCCAGCTTATTTTCCATCATTAATGCCCGCCAGGTGAAGAAGCATGAAGCACCTGTGATCGCATTTTATGAACTACTGGGTGCCTTTGTATGGATAACAATTTTCCTGTTAATCACCCAGGGATTCGACAGATCCATGCTATTAACCGGACCTGATATCGGTTATCTTTTGCTCCTTGGAACCATCTGCACATCCCTTGCCTATGTTGCCGGAGTATCCGTAATGCGCGAACTTTCGGCCTTCCGGGTGGCTCTTATCACCAACCTTGAGCCGGTGTATGGCATCATCATGTCCTTTGTTTTCTTTGGCGATATGAACAAAATGACGACCGGTTTTTGGGTCGGCGCAATCATTATCTTGTCCACTATCTTCTTATTTCCCGTCGCCCAAAAACAAATTGTCAGGAGAAAAAACCGTTAATAATCTTCCGGTTTATTGTCCCATAAGTATTGCAATTTTCATTAGATCTTGTCTTTCGATGGTCCGTGAGGCCACCAAATTCCTTTCGCCACCAAACGCATTTTAAAGCGTTTTAAACGACCCTGCAAAAAAACCATATTCATCCATCATCTGAAATATTTGAAACGCGCAGGCGAAATTTAAGATTTTTCTTAGTGTATTTAAGCGAGAAATAAACTTGAATTTAAATTTGGAGAATTTCCTTAATTTTTAGGAAATATTTTCAATTTAAAACTACTGAAATTTTAATCTATACAAATAATATATATTTAAAAATCAGATACTTATTATCTATAATGAAACAAACAGTTTAACAAATAGCGTTATTGATCAAAGTCAAAATACTAATTTATTTAGCATATGAATAATTTCAAACAAAAATAGCAGCATATTTATTTGTTAATGAGTTATATATGAGTTTTTAAATAAATAATAAATTCACTCATGGCATTTTCACGAACGGTTGTTTAATAGTGTACCGATTCCAAAATAAGGATTCCAAAAAAATCTGGCTATGTTGAAGAAATGTATGCGGAATTTATTTTCGGGAAGAAAATTTGAAATTTTTCGGAGCTTAATTTTTCAACAAATCTGCGATGTAGTCATCAAAAATCAGAGGGCTGAGTCAGGGGAATAAATCAACACCTCCCCTCTTTTCGACAAAAAAATCACCAGTGAGTTTTTGAGATAAAATCCATGACAATTTATTTTCCGGTTTCTGATTAAATGCAAAAGAATAATTTTACAGAACTTGTTATATCCCCTGCCCTTTTTGTAAATTTATTGAAGCTTAAAAATCGATGGTTTTTTGGCTCTTCAAAAAACCAGATCATTTCACAACAGTTTTAAATTAAAATTATCATGAGGATAAAAACGATGTTCATCATTTTCATTACGGTGCTGCTTACCGTAGTGATCATGCAAAATACAGACCGGGTACGTTTTTCATTTTTATTTGCAGATTTTATGGTTTCCAAACTGGTAGTACTACTTGCCGTGGCTATTGTTGGATTCGTCATCGGAGTGCTGGTTGGAAGACCCCGAAGATCAAAATACATGCCCGACCCTGATGTGGAAGTCGATGGCGTTAAAAAACATCCGAATACACTAAGTGACGAGGACAGAGATTATATCAGCTAATATTATGGATAAAAGAATTGGATTCATCGGGCTCGGCAACATGGGCATTCACATGGCTAAAAATTTAATAGCAGCGGGCTACCATCTGCAGGTTTATAACCGCAGTATTGAAAAAGCTGACGCCTTGGAACAGTCGGCCATTACCCGCTGCCAAACGCCCGCTGAGGCGGCTGTAGGTGTGCAAATTATTATCAGTATGCTTTCAGACGATTCTGCGGTAAGGGAAGTGGTGTCTGGTAAAGAGGGGATATTAGGTACTTTACCTAAAAATGGTGTGCATATCTCTATGAGCACAATCTCTCCTATGATCTCGCAGGAGATGGCGAAACTTCACCAGAATGCAGGAAGCAGTTACATTGCTGCACCTGTTTTCGGGCGACCGGAATCAGCTGCTATCAGGAAATTGTGGATATGTATGTCTGGAGATAAAAATGCTAAGGAAGCCGCAAGGCCTGTGTTAGAATGTCTGAGCCAGGGCATATATGATTTCGGAGAAGACGCAGGCGGCGCCAACGTGGTCAAGATCACAGGGAATTTTATGCTGTTTGCTTCTGTTGAAATTATGGCCGAAGCATTTACGCTTACCGAAAAACACGGGCTCAACCGCACACAGGTAGCTGATTTTTTTGGTTCGACCTTGTTTAATGCGCCTGTTTATCAAAATTACGGCAAATTGATAGCCAATCATCAATATGAGCCTGTTGGCTTTAAAGCCAAATTAGGCTACAAGGATGCCGCGCTTGCATTTAAACTTTCGCAGCAAAGCGAAACACCCATGCCTATGTGCACGGTCGTACATAACCGTATGCTCACCGCCGTAGCCAAAGGCTGGGGAGACCTGGATTGTGCCGAAGCTTTGGGGAGAGGGGTATCTGAAGACGCGGGAGTGTGAAGAAATTTCGAATTTCGGATTTACAATTTCGAATTTGCTTAGCTCATCGTTTTTAAATTCGAAATTGTAAATCCGAAATTCGAAATCAATAGAACACCTGGTTTGTTTTTTCCAATTCGCTCAGGTCAGGTTTTTTATCAAATATTCCAAAAACTGAGGCACCGCTTCCGCTCATACTGGCGTATATAGCTCCGGCATCATACAAGGCAGCCTTTACTCCTCTTATTACCGGGTGGTTTTTGAAAACAGATTCTTCAAAGTCATTCTTGATAAAATATTTCCACTCCTGTATCGGCTCCATGATCAGTTCATATAAAGAATCTTTTACAGAAGCAGGCTTAACCCCACGATAGGCTTCTCCCGTAGATACATGAACCGGCGGCATCACCAATACGATGTGATATTTTGAGAGATCAATGTTTATCGTCTCAAACTGATCACCTTTTTCAAAAGCAAACATTGGTTTGTTTTCGATAAAGAAAGCGCAGTCGGCCCCTAACTGCCGGGCATAGTCCAGCATCTGATCTGTTGTGAGTTTTAAATTGAATAAATTATTAACCAGTTTGATAAAAAACGCAACGTCAGCCGAGCCACCTCCCAATCCTGCCCCTATTGGGATATGCTTGAGCAGGTGAATATTTACAGGCGGCAGGTCGTAATCTTTTTTGATGAGGTGATACCCTTTTATACAAAGGTTATCCTCCACGCTGCCGGGAATCTCTAAGCCGGATGATTGGAAGGTTAGCTTATCACCAGGCAAAGCCTCCAGCACGTCATAAATAGGCAGCGGATAAAATATGGTTTCGATGTTATGATAGCCATCAGAACGGCGGCTGTTAATATTGATACCTATATTGATCTTGGCGTTTGGAAATACGATCATCAGATTGATTAACAAAGGATGTATTTTTGCACATCCGTAGGATACCAAAAATAGATTATTTTTCTTTGTGATTAGAAACTGTTGTAAAGTTGGAAGGTTGAAATGTTGTAAGGTTAATTTCCTGAAAACTTAATCAACTTAATCAACCTAATCAACCCAATCAACTAAAATGAAACAATACCTCGATTTAATGAAGCATGTTTTGGAGAATGGCGCCCAAAAGCATGACCGTACCGGCACAGGCACCCTGAGCGTATTTGGTTACCAAATGCGTTTTAACCTGCAGGACGGCTTCCCGCTGGTAACCACCAAAAAACTACACCTTAAATCGATCATACACGAGCTGATTTGGTTTTTAAAGGGCGATACCAATATTGCCTACCTGAAAGAGCATGGCGTGCGCATATGGGACGAATGGGCCGATGAGCAGGGCAACCTGGGCCCTGTATATGGCTACCAGTGGCGGTCGTGGCCAAAACCTGATGGCGGGCATATCGACCAGATCAGCCAGGTGGTCAACCAGATCAAAAATAATCCTGATTCGCGCCGTATTATGGTTTCAGCCTGGAATGTAGCCGATGTGGAACACATGGCGCTTCCACCATGCCATAGTTTGTTCCAGTTTTATGTAGCAGACGGCAAACTATCCTGTCAATTATATCAACGCAGCGCCGATATATTTTTAGGAGTACCTTTTAACATCGCCTCCTACGCTTTGCTGACCATGATGATGGCCCAGGTTTGTGACCTGCAGCCTGGAGATTTTATACACACTTTTGGTGATGCGCATTTGTATAATAACCATATCGAGCAAGCCAACCTGCAACTAAGCCGTGAACCAAGGCCGCTGCCAACCATGAAGATCAATCCTGAGGTAAAAGATATCTTCGAATTTAAGTTCGAGGATTTTACGCTGGAAAATTATGATCCATGGCCGCATATTAAGGGGGCGGTGGCGGTTTAGTTCATTGGGTTACTCGTTCATTGGTTCATTAGTAAACCTATAAAATAATGGTTAAAAATATCCGTACTAACCTACTAAAGTCGCTTTTTCCCGATATATTAAGTCTTGAAAAGAATATAAAAGATCCGAGGTTAGGAAACATCAAGTTACTCAACAACTTATTGAAAATATTATCTGAAGACTATGAGCTATTGAAAAAACTTGCCGATTAAATTATTAAATACTAATGAACCAATGATCGTATCCAGCATAGTCGCCATAGCCGAAAACAACGCCATCGGCAAGAACAATCAGTTGCTTTGGCATTTGCCGGCCGACCTGAGGCATTTTAAACAGGTCACTTCTGGCCGCAGTATTATCATGGGGCGTAAAACCTTTGATTCTGTTGGGAAACCTCTGCCCAATCGCAGAAACATTGTGGTAACAAGGCAGGATATTCATATCGAAGGCTGCGAGGTAGTAAAATCCGTTGATGAGGGTCTGGCTTTATGTGCAGGAGAAGATGAGGTGTTTATTGGCGGGGGTGCCGAGATCTATAAATTAGCAATGGATAAAACAGACCGGATTTATCTTACCATAGTCCACCAATCCTTTGATGCCGATACCTTTTTTCCGGATATTGATTATAAAAAGTGGAAGGAAACCGCGCGGGAAGATCATCAGCCTGATGAAAAAAACAAGCTTCCTTACTCATTTATCACACTTGAAAGGCGCTAACATTTAAAAGCAATAATTTGTTTGAATATAAAATTTTATGCTTATAAAATTTTATTAGATTTGCCGTCTTGTTTAAAAAGCTTATAAACTAATTTATTACATATATAATTTACAATGCAAGGTAAAGGGGTTATTAAATTTTTTGCCATTCTGCTGGCAGCAGTGTGTATATACCAACTTTCATTTACATGGATAGCACACAAGGTTGAGAGTGATGCAAAAACATACGCGAATGGTAATGCAAAGAAGTATACAGCATACCTGGATTCTGTTTCAACACAACCGGTTTATCCGATATTAAAACACACTTATCAGTACTGCAAAAGCCGGGAATTGGCCCTTGGCCTCGATTTACAGGGGGGTATGAGTGTTACCCTGCAGGTTTCGCTGCGTGAGTTGGTGAAAACCTTAGCGGGCAACAGCACTGATGTGGTATTTACAAAAGCATTGGATCAGGCTGATATTGACAGCCGTACCAGTCAGAGCGATTATGTTACCTTGTTTGTTAACGAATACGAAAGGCTGAACCCGAACGGTAAGCTGGCTTCGTTATTTGCAACACAATCTAACCAGGAACACATAAAATTCAATTCGACCAATGACCAGGTCGAGGCTTACCTGAAAGACCAGGCAGAAGTAGCTGTACAGCAAACATACACGGTATTAAATACCCGTATAGACCAATTTGGAGTAACACAGCCTAATATTCAGCAGCTAAAGGACAAGAACCAGATATTAGTAGAGTTACCCGGTGTAACGGAACCTGACCGTATACGCAAGCTTTTACAGGGTACGGCCAAACTGGAGTTTTATCAAACTTATGATAACATAGAAGCTTACCAGGTACTGTCTAACGTTAATAATTTCTGGGCTGCAAAAAATAAATCAGCAATAAAAGATACCGCAAAGACTGTTGCTAAAGATGCAGCGGTTAAAAAGGACACCGCAAAAAGCAGTGGTTTATCATTGCTGAGCAAAGTGAATAAAAGTGCGGGTAAAGATTCATCATCGTTAAACAATAAATCGCAACTGGCGGCGCAAAACCCTTTATTTTCAATATTGCAGCCGGCTGTTGGCGTAGGCCCGAACGGTCAGCAGCAGCTACGCCCGGGACCAATTGTTGGTTATGTGGCGCAAAAAGACACTGCAAAAGTTAATGCTTACCTGCATAGCTTAGATATTAAATCTGTGGTTCCGCAAAGCATGAAATTTTTATGGGGTGTAAAACCTATAGATAAAACCAAAACCTTTGAATTGTATGCTATCAAATTAGCCGGTGCTGAAAACGGCCCTGTGCTTACAGGCGATGTAATTAACGACGCCAGGAGTGAGATAGATCAAACCAAGGGGGGATGGGAAGTAACCATGTATATGAACCCGCAAGGTGCACAACGATGGAAAGAGATTACGGCTGAAGCTGCTCCGGGCCCTTCTCATAAAGATGAAAGATCAATCGCCATTGTACTGGATGATAACGTTTACTCCGCTCCCGGCGTAATGAACGAGATCTCCGGAGGCGTATCTTCTATATCAGGCGGTAACTTTACCCAGGAACAAACGTCCGATTTGGCCAACGTGTTGAAGGCAGGTCGTTTACCTGCACCGGCTATCATCGTTTCTGAAGCTACCGTAGGTGCTACATTAGGGCAGCAGGCTATTCACGCCGGTTTATTGTCGGCTATTTTAGGTTTTGTTGTGGTATTGATATTTATGATAGCTTACTACAACCGTGCAGGTACAATTGCAGTGGTTGCAGTAATCATCAACGTATTTTTCCTGATGGGGGTATTAACCAGTTTAGGTGCCGTATTGACCATGCCGGGTGTAGCTGGTATCGTTTTAACGCTGGGTATCTCTGTTGATGCCAACGTGTTGATTTATGAACGTGTGCGGGAAGAGATGGCCCTGGGCAAATCGCTCAAGCTGGCTGTAAATGATGGTTTTACCCATGCGCTTTCATCCATATTAGATTCAAACATCAGTACCTTCCTTACCGGATTGATCCTGTTCATTTTCGGAAGCGGCCCTATACAAGGTTTCGCAGTGGTATTAATGATCGGTATCGCTACATCGTTGTTCTGTTCCTTATTAATATCAAGGCTTATTTTTGAGTGGATGATCTCAAAAGGCTGGGATATCAAATTCTCGAACCCATGGAGCTCACATACCTTCAAGAACGCAAACTTCGGTTTCGTGAAAAACCGTTTTAAATTTTATATTTTCTCTGGTGCATTTATCACTGCCGGCATTATATCCATGTTTACGCAGGGATTTAATTATGGCGTCGATTTTGTGGGCGGACGTAATTACATCGTACAGTTTGAAAACAAAAATGTAACTACAGAACAGGTACACAGTGCAATTGACAAAGTACTCGGCGCCAGTGAGGTTAAAACATTCGGGGGTAGCAGTATAAGTATTACTACCAAATACCTGATCGAGGAAAATACAACAAGTGCTGATGCTAAAGTAAGGCAAACGCTGTTTGATGCTTTAAATAAAAACCCGGCAACCAAGGTTATTGATGATCCTACTAAAACCAAATACCAGAAAGTAAAGGCTACTATTGCCGAAGGGCTTAAGAAATCGGCTTTCTGGACTGTGCTTTTCGCGATTATCATTATAGCAAGTTATATCCTGATCCGGTTCCGCAAATGGCAGTTTAGTTTGGGTGCGATGGTAGCAACCGCACATGACGCTTTGATGGTACTATCATTTTTCTCGTTGTTTAAAACCTTTATCCCATTCCTTGATATCGACCAATCGTTCATAGCGGCCATATTGACAGTTATTGGTTATTCGATAAATGATACAGTGGTGGTGTTTGACCGTATCCGCGAATTTCTGGAATTGCACCATGCTAAAACGGATGATCCTAAAGAGGTGATCAACCATGCGATCAATAAAACCTTAAGCCGTACGATTATCACCGCTTTAACGGTATTATTCGTGCTGATCGTACTGTTCATATTCGGTGGTGAGGTGATCCGTGGGTTCTCATTCGCATTATTGGTGGGTGTGTGCTTCGGTACTTATTCATCTATTTGTATAGCGACACCGGTTATTGTCGATTTTGGCAAAAAAGACCTGAAATAAAGTCATATAATATTATTTGAAGGCTCCAAACAACATTTGGAGCCTTTTTTGTTTTAGCCTATATACATTAACTTATCATCCATTATGGAAACGACAAATGCAACACGATTTCCGCAAGTAGTAATTATAGGCGGCGGCTTTGGCGGCCTTGAAGTTGCCAAGGCATTAGCCAATGCGCCTGTAGAAGTGTTAATGCTGGATAAGCATAACTATCATACATTTCAACCCCTGTTATACCAGGTGGCAACCGGGAGCCTCGAGGCCGGTTCAATAGCATTCTCGCTCAGGAAGAATTTTGATGATCAAAAAAACTTCCGTTTTCGCGTAGCCGAAGCTGCGCAAATAAATACGGACAAGAATACCATTGATACTAATATAGGAGAGATCCCGTATGACTACCTAGTATTAGCTACCGGGTCGACAACTAATTTTTTCGGCAATAAGGATATCGAGCATCATGCCATGCCGATGAAATCGGTGCCTGAAGCGCTGAATTTAAGATATATGATCCTCCAAAACCTGGAAGAGGCGGTATTAAAGAATACTAAGGAAGAGCGCGAACCCTATTTAAATTTTGTGCTGGTTGGTGCAGGTCCTACAGGAGTTGAATTAGCCGGGGCACTGGCTGAATTAAGAAATAATATCCTGACCAAAGATTATCCCGAATTGAATAAGGACGAAATGAAGGTGTACCTGGCTGATTTTATGCCGAGAGTATTGAGTGCTATGTCTGACCAGGCATCTGCCGCTGCCAAAGATTTCCTGACAAAAATGGGCGTCGAGGTAATGTTAAACGCCAAAGTTGAAAATTATGATGGTGATACCATTACTTTTGAAGGCGGCAAAAGCATCCGTACCAAAAATGTGATCTGGTCGGCCGGAGTTATGGGTAACATGCCCGAGGGCTTAAATAAAGACCTTATTGTTAGAGGTAACCGTATCAGAGTTGATGATATCTGTCGCGTGGAAGGTTTCAAGAATATATTTGCTATTGGCGATGTGGCTGCTATGATCACTGATGAAACGCCAAAAGGACATCCCGGCGTGGCACAGGTAGCCATACAAATGGGGAAAACTACCGGAAAGAATATCCTCCATTTAATAAGAGGAGAAAAAACTCAGCCGTTTAAATATTTTGATAAAGGGTCGTTAGCTACTATAGGCCGCAATAAGGCTGTAGCAGATCTGGGCAAGATCAAATTCCAGGGGTTTTTTGCCTGGGTAGTATGGATGTTTGTGCACCTTATTTCGCTTTTAGGATTCAGGAATAAGATGATTGTCTTTGTAAGCTGGATAGGCAGCTATATCAGTTATAATGGCGGTTCGCGGTTAATTATCAGGCGATTTACGAAGGAACCCGCACCGAAGGTGGCAGCCGAGGCAGAATAACTTCTACCGTATTAATTTATCCATGCGCTTACAGAATTTATACTGATATTGAGCGTAAAGCCACGATATTTGACCTCAAATTCTGTTAACTGATAAATTAACAATGTCATCACCCATACAAATTACCGAATGCCCCAGGGACGCCATGCAGGGGATCAGGGATTTTATTCCTACGGATATAAAAGTTGCTTATATCAATTTGCTACTACAGACAGGTTTTGATACCATCGATTTTGGCAGTTTTGTATCAGCGAAGGCAATACCACAAATGCAGGATACCGCGGCTGTTTTAGCAAAACTTGATCTGAGTAAGTCACGATCTAAATTATTAGCCATAATTGCCAATTATCGCGGAGCAGAGGAAGCTGCACAACATGAGCAGATCACTTATTTAGGTTTCCCTTTTTCTATATCCGAGACTTTCCAGCAGCGCAATGCGAACTCCGGTATTAATGAAGCCTTTGAAATTGTAAAAAGGATAAAAGCATTGAGCGAGACCAAAAACAAAGAGTTATTGGTCTACCTGTCCATGGGATTTGGCAACCCTTACGGCGATGCATGGAGTAATGAGATAGTACTAAACTGGACTGAAAAGTTGATCAGCGAAGGGGTAAAACATATCTCTTTGGCGGATACAATCGGAATAGCTACACCTGAACAAATAGAAAGCCTCTACAAATTACTATCTGAAAAATTCCCTTCTATTGAATTTGGGGTACACCTGCATTCTACACCTGATACCTGGCGCGAAAAAATTGAAGCAGCCTATATGAGCGGCTGCCGGCGGTTTGATACTGCGCTAAAAGGCTATGGTGGCTGCCCGATGGCTAAAGATGAGCTTACAGGCAATATCGCCACTGAAAACGCAATCTCCTATCTCCAATCGCAAAAAATCAACCTGGGGCTTAATATGAATAAATTACAGGAAGCTATAGATTATTCGGGAAAAGTGTTTGGATAGATCATATGATCTTTGTTCATCCTTAAGTTTGCTAAGACATACGTTTTAAATAATTCCGAAATCGAAAATTCGAAATTCGAAATCATTTCCTTAACATCTTATAATGCCTTATGCCCGCCTCTTCAAATTCAGGACCTGTTTTCTCAAAACCAAATCTTTCATATAAGGACACTGCCTGAACCTGGGCATGTAAATAAATGTAATCAGCATCTTTTGGCAGGTCATTCAAAACTGCCTGTACCAGGGCCTGCCCTACTCCGCTTCCCCTGAATTGTTTTAGCACGGCAAAGCGTTCCAGTTTATACCCCTTCTCCGTTTTACGCCAGCGTGAGGCACCGGCAGGGTCGCCGTTAACAGTCGCTAAAAAATGGTTGGATTCTTCTTCGTGCTCCCATTCCAGTTCGGGCGGGCAATTTTGCTCACCTACAAAAACCTCGCGCCTGATGGCAAATACTTTTTCAAGATCAACGGGATCATTTACTTTTTTTATTTCTGTTTTTCCGGGCATTGATATAACGGGGGTTAGATTGCAAAGATGACAATTTTAACCTGTGATTTTCTTCGGCTGCATCAATTGAATGTGTGCATGTCAGATCATCTTCTTTTTCAGCAAGATCAGATAACTGCACATAAAATTTATGCAGATGGTCCAATTCTATTTCGGTCAGGTCTTCAATATCAACCATACGGTTACTTGCGCCCTGGTGAGATGCCAGCAACTCATTCAGTTTCAAATGTATGGCTTTTGAATCTTTATTTTGTGTTTTTTGAATCAGAAAAACCATCAGAAAAGTAACTATGGTGGTCCCGGTATTAATAACCAACTGCCAGGTATCCGAATATTTAAATATAGGCCCGGTTACCGCCCAAACAATTATCACTACGATAGCAACAATAAACGCCGCCGAACTACCGGTAGCATTGGTAGCCCAGTTGGCAAATCTCTCGAACAGGTTTTTCTTTTTCTTGGCCATTATAATTTGCAATAAATTATAGGCTCAACAAAAAATGCCGGTACAAGTTTGTACCGGCATTACTTATTATCTGATGAAATATCTTATAGTTTACTGTTCACATCAAGGCAATTCAGATCCTCGAATGCTGATGTCAGGCGTTTAACAAAAGTTTCTTCACCCTTACGCAGCCAAACACGCGGATCATAATATTTTTTATTCGGAGAATCCTCACCATCCGGACTACCAATTTGTGATTGCAGGTAACCTTCTTTTGATTTATAGTAATCTTTAATACCTTCCCAGAAAGCCCATTGCATATCGGTATCGATATTCATTTTAATGGCACCGTATGAAATAGCTTCACGGATTTCGGCCTGGCTTGAACCTGATCCGCCATGGAATACAAAGTTGATCGGTTTTTCAGCTGGCAGGCTGTATTTTTTCTTTACATACTCTTGTGAGTTGTGCAGGATAACCGGTTGTAGTTTTACATTACCCGGTTTATAAACACCATGCACATTTCCAAAAGCAGCGGCAACAGTAAAACGGTGACTTACTTTTGAAAGCTCTTCATAAGAGTAAGCAACATCTTCCGGCTGGGTATATAAACGTGAACTGTCTACATCGCTGTTATCAACGCCATCTTCCTCACCACCGGTCACACCTAATTCAATTTCAAGTGTCATCCCTAATTTAGCCATGCGGGCTAAATATTTAGCTGATGTTTCGATATTTTCATGTATAGGCTCCTCTGAAAGATCAAGCATGTGTGATGAAAACAATGGTTTACCTGTCTCAGCAAAAAATTTCTCGCCATGATCAAGCAATCCGTCAATCCATGGCAGGAATTTTTTTGAAGCATGGTCAGTATGCATCACAACCGCCACACCATAATGCTCGGCCAAAAGGTGCACGTGCTTTGCAGCTGAAACACCGCCTAAAATACAGGCCTGAAGTTTAGAATTATCCAGCGACTTACCTGCATAAAACTGAGAACCACCATGTGATAGCTGGATGATCACCGGCGAATTAACCGCTTTGGCAGTTTCCATTACAGCGTTAATAGAATTGGTACCTATTACGTTTACTGCGGGCAAGGCAAATTGATGCTTTTTAGCAATTTCAAACAGTTCCTGCACCTGATCGCCATGCAGAACACCTTTATAATTTTTTAAATCCATTAGTGTTTATTTGGGGCTCGAAGTTATAAATTATAGGTTAGGAATAGTTAAAATTGTTGAAAATTTGTAATTTTTGAAACGATTGAAATTATTGAGCCATTGAAAGTCAGATTATTGAGAATTTGATAGAAGAATTGGCATAATTCGGTTTTGGTATCAATATTTATAGTTTTAAAAACATTTACAAGCACTTCAACCTTTACAACATATAACGCTACTTGTATAATATTTTTCGTTTCTTTGCACTAAATTGGAAGAGACAGATAACGATATGACCTGGTTTAAACGAGAATCAAAAGGGATAATTACGACTACCGAGGAGAAAAAAGAAACCCCGGACGGGATATGGAACAAATGCCCGAATTGTAAAAAACCACTCCACTATACTGAACAGGTTGAAAACCAATACGTTTGTCATTATTGCGGCTATCATATCCGGATTGGTTCAAAAGAATATTTTGCCATTCTTTTTGATGATAACGAGTTTATTGAGCTTGATCCGAAAATGCACTCAGGCGACCCTCTCCACTTTGAGGATACTAAAAAATATATCGACAGACTTACCGAAACCATTCAAAAAACAGGGCTTAATGATGCCATACGTGCGGGTGCCGGAAAAATTGATGGCCATGACCTGGTAATTGCCTGCATGGATTTTAATTTCATCGGCGGATCTATGGGATCAGTAGTTGGCGAAAAGATAGCCCGCTCCATTGATTATTGTATTGAGCACAAAATGCCGTTTTTGATGATCTCCAAATCGGGCGGTGCACGTATGATGGAAGCTGCGTTCTCATTAATGCAGATGGCCAAAACCTCTGCAAAACTGGCATTACTGGCCCAGGCTAAGCTGCCTTATATTTCTTTACTGACCGATCCTACAACCGGCGGTGTTACTGCATCATATGCCATGCTGGGCGATATTAATATTGCTGAGCCGGGTTCATTGATAGGTTTTGCCGGCCCCCGTGTAATAAAAGAAACGATCAAAAAAGATCTTCCCAAAGGATTCCAGACCGCCGAATTTGTGCAGGAGCATGGTTTCCTGGATTTTATTGTAGATCGCCGGGAAATGAAAGAAAAACTGGCTACATTTTTAAAATTGATGTCTAATTGACCTCTATCTGATAAAAGAAAGAAGGCCCTGGAATTCCAGGGCCTTCTTTCTTTTTATGCGCCGCTTTGACGCCACCGGACGTTTTATTATCCGGCTTTTTGCAATATCTCAGATATTATCCAATTATTGCGGTTGTGCACACATTGCTTTTTGATTTAATAGCACGGGTGTGTTTCCTTAATATCAGCTGCCGATCCCTACCGTTCCTTCCAATGCTCCGCCTCCGGGTTCATTATTATATGGAAGATCAACAAAAGATCCATCTTTTTTTAAAACTTTGAAATTCTGGTCTTTCTTATGCCCTTTCTTTTCAAGGTTAGCTTCGTTCTGATCATTTTCAGATCCGTTATTCTTCTTCGTTTTATTATTATCCTGATCTTCACCAGGCTCCAAATAGTCGTTCATGATGATTTTAATTTAATCTTTAACAAATTTCATTCATTTAAAATCATATACTTTCCGTACCCGGCTCGTGACCGATCATACGACCGGTTGTGCGGCCCAGTTTTTTAGATTCAAAATCTGTTTTTGCAGGACCAACTGACGGAAATTCCTTCTTATTTGGAGGTGTTACATCATTACGTTCGGTATATGTAGAATCAGCTCCTTCCCTTTGGGGTGAAGCCTCACTTTCATGAGGATAAAGGATCTCTTTTTTCGAGGAGTGGTCCCCGGCATTCTCGTTCGGCATTTTACCGTGGCCGGGAGTTTCGTTCGGATTATTTTTTTCCTGTGCTTGGCCGGATTTATTTTCGTTACTTAACATAGGTTTATGCTTTTAGTGTATAGTATAAACCCTTTTAATAACGCTATTGTTTTTATTATTTCTTAAAAAGAAATAATTTTACCGCCAATTTCATTCCCAATTAAGCGTAAACCAGGCAAAGTTCTTTTAATTTGGCAACGGTATAATCCACTTCTTCTTTGGTGTTATATTTCGAGAAAGAAAAACGCACAGATGGCCGGGTTGAATCACCGCCTATTGCATTTAACACATGTGAACCTATATCAGTACCCGAACTGCAGGCGCTACCGCCAGATGCTGAAATACCTGCAATATCCAGGTTAAATAGCAACATATCAGCCATATCGCTGCACGGGAACGACACATTCAATACCGTATACAAACTCTTATCCGGATCGGTCTCGCCATTGAAATCAATGCCAGGCACATTACTCTTTAACTGGCTGATCATATAGCTCTTCAACGATTGAATATATTCATGGTTAGTATCCATACTGCTGTAAGCAATTTCAAGCGCTTTAGCCAACCCTACAATACCATAAATATTTTCTGTCCCGCCACGCATATTGCGTTCCTGAGCACCGCCGTAAATAAAAGGTTTTATTTTGATGCGATGATTCACATGCAGAAAGCCTATTCCCTTTGGACCATGTAACTTATGGGCTGCACAAACCATAAAATGCAATTTCAGCTTGCTCAGGTCATGTTGGTAATGCCCCATAGTTTGCACCGTATCAGCATGATATATCGCATCATAATGTTCGCACAGGTCGCCTATCTGTTCCATATCGCTGATGGTGCCCAACTCATTATTGGCGTGCATCAGTGATACAAAACTGCGTGAGTTACCTTTTAGTAAATCTTCCAGGTGATTATAATCCACGTTGCCTTTACTATCCGTATCTACAAAGTTTAATTTAATAGTACCGGCCTTTTCCATGGCTTCCAGTGTATGTATCACTGCATGGTGCTCCAGCCGGCTCGATATCGCATGTTTTACTCCATTGTCCACTATACCACAACGAATAGCTGTGTTATCAGCCTCAGTACCGCCTGATGTAAAAAATATCTCGGCGGGAGAAGTGTGCAACAGGTTGGCGATCGTTTTACGTGACTTTTCTACTATTGACCGTGCCTCGCGGCCATGACCGTGTATAGATGAGGGATTACCATAAGTATTCTCCATCACCTTATACATTTCTTTCAAAACTTCAGGATCAATAGGGGTAGTTGCAGCATTA
Organism: Bacteroidota bacterium; assembly: GCA_048498695.1. GTDB lineage: Bacteria > Bacteroidota > Bacteroidia > Sphingobacteriales > Sphingobacteriaceae > Mucilaginibacter. Next base: position 10,403 of record JBEHXM010000032.1, on the reverse strand, counting down.
TCAAAATAAACACGCATGGGTTAGAGATTAGAGATTGGTTGATCAGTGATTAGTCGGACTAATACCGGAACCTAGTTTTTTAAATTTAAAATTTCTTTTATATCGCTTATAACCTTATTGGCCAAATTATCGGCCACTGTTTCAGAGTTTCCTTCTGAATAGATACGGATGATCGGCTCAGTATTCGACCTGCGCAAATGTACCCATTGTTTATCAAACTCTATTTTTAAACCGTCAATAGTGCTATGGGGCTGCTTTTTATATTTTTCTTCTACTTTCAGCAACAGATCATCAATGTCCATTTCCGGTGTCAGAGTGATCTTATTCTTTGAAATAAAATAAGCCGGGTAAGTGCTTCTTAAATTAGATATCGTATCGCCAAATTTTGCAAGGTGCGTTAAAAATAAAGCTATACCTACCAGCGCATCTCTTCCGTAGTGCAAATCGGGATAGATCACTCCGCCGTTACCTTCGCCGCCTATTACAGCATTCACTTCCTTCATTTTGTTTACCACATTCACCTCACCTACCGCGGCACCATGATATTCGCCGCCTGCATCTTCCGTCACATCGCGCAAGGCACGGGTGGATGAAAGATTGGATACCGTATTGCCTTTTTTGTTTTTTAACACATAATCAGCAACAGCAACCAGGGTATATTCCTCGCCAAACATGCTGCCATCCTCGTTAACGAAAGCCAGGCGATCAACATCAGGGTCGACAGCAATCCCCAGGTCGGCCCTTACTTTTATAACCTCTTGTGATAGCGCCACCAGGTTTTCAGCCAAAGGTTCAGGGTTATGCGGAAAGTTGCCATCCGGTTCGCAATAAAGTTGATGCACAGTTTTTACACCCAAGGCCTCTAATAAAGCGGGGATAAATATGCCCCCTGTTGAGTTAACACAATCGATCACGATATTAAAATCAGCTTTTTTAATGGCTGCAACATCAACCAATGGCAAAGCCAATACCTGGTCTATGTGTTTTTTAAGATAGCTGTTATCATTGATCACCTTTCCTAGGTCGTTTACATCAGCGTAAATAAAATCGCTATTCTCAGCAATTTCGAGGACTTCTTTGCCGTCAGCATCACTTATAAATTCACCTTTATCATTCAACAACTTCAGCGCGTTCCATTGTTTTGGATTATGACTTGCGGTTAGGATGATACCACCTGCCGCCTGCTCGCCCGGAACTGCCACTTCAACTGTTGGTGTAGTAGATAACCCCAGGTCTATCACATCTATTCCTAATCCTTGTAAAGTTCCTATAACCAGGTTGTTTACCATTACACCCGATATACGTGCGTCGCGCCCTACAACAATTTTCTTTTTACCTGATCTTTTTAATGCCCAGGTACCAAAAGCAGAAGTAAATTTTACAATATCCAATGGCGTCAGACCGTCGCCGGCAGCACCACCGATGGTGCCGCGTATGCCCGAAATTGATTTTATTAAAGTCAAAGTGTTATGTGATTTGCCAGCAAAATTAGAAATATTTGACCGATAAGTGTCATAAAACCAGAGAGGATAATCCTAATTTTATTAATTGGCTATATTTGTGACGCTTAAGAAACACTATGGCCAATACAAATGCAGGCCGCCCAAACCGTTAATATTTATTCGCAGAAAAGCTGATGCTTGAACATCTTTTACAGTTAGACCGGCATTTATTTCATTTTATCAACCACGACCTCGGCAATCCTTTTTTTGATTGGCTGATGCCCTTGCTGCGTAACCCCCGGTTTTGGATACCACTATACATATTAATTATTGTGATTTGTGTCTGGAAATTTAAAAAGACCGGCATCATCATTATCACATTGTTAGCATTATCAGCAGGCTTTGCGGATTTTACAAGCGTTCATTTAATGAAAAATAATGTCCAGCGATTAAGGCCCTGTCATGACCCGGTTGTTTTGCAAACGGCTGTTATCCGGGTGCCCTGCGGCTCAGGCTACAGCTTTCCCTCTACCCATGCCACCGACCATTTTGCCATGGCTGCTTTTTTAATATTCGTTTTTTTCAGGAAATGGCGATGGATGTTACTTTGGGCAACATTATGGGCAGGGTCGATCTGTTTTGCCCAGGTATATGTTGGCGTCCACTTTCCTGTTGATGTCACCGTGGGGGCCTTGTATGGCATCCTGATAGGATCATTATTTGCATTATTATTTAAAAAACTACAACCCGATTTTTAATGGCCCTCTGGAAAATTATTGTTTTGTTTTTAGGCGCTTTTAGCGGTGGCATGTCTGTGTTCCTGTTTAAAGGCAATAATCATAAAAATTTAAAGCTGGTATTGTCCTTCAGCGGGGCTTACCTGTTTGGGATCACTGTTTTACATTTAATACCCGATGCCTATCATGGTAATGACAATTACGTAGGCGTATTTATCCTGATTGGTTTTCTATTCCAGATAGTGCTGGAACAATTCTCGGAAGGGATTGAACACGGTCACATGCACAAGCCGGATCATGAACATACGGTGGCTTTTCCGTTAGCTATTTTAATCAGCCTGTGTATTCATGCTTTCCTGGAAGGCATGCCGTTAGCTGAAGGTAATCAAAACCAATTGGTTTGGGGTATTGCATTGCACCATGTTCCGGCGGCTTTTGCACTGGCTACTGTGTTGCTAACCAACCAGCAAAGTAAAGGTAAAACCATATTTTTTGTTGTACTATTTGCGGTTATGGCTCCTGCGGGCTACTTTTTCAGCAATGAGCTTAGTATAGGAGGCATTGGCAATTTACAGCAATATTTCAGCCGGATAATGGGTGTGGTTATCGGCATTTTTCTGCATATATCAACTACTATCCTGTTCGAGTCAAGCTCGGACCATAAGTTTACAGTGCGTAAAATGGTGGCTGTGTTATTGGGGATCGGGATTGCGCTGGCGGGGTTTGTGGGAGAATTATAAACAACTACTTGTCATTCTGAACGCAGTGAAGAATCTTCTTCTATAAGCATCGCGAAGAAGACGTTTCGCTATCGCTCAACATGACACGATGGTATGCATCCAGCGAATTATCCCCTCAGCTTATCCAGCAGATCGCTTAACTTCCCGGCTTCTTCTTCAGTAAGGTTGTTTTGAAGTATCTCCTTGGCTTTGAATTCTACGTCCATTTTTGACAGAATATCCAAACCAGTATCACTAATGCGGATATCCACTGCCCGGCGGTCTTTATTATTGGTACAACGGGACACCAGCCCTTTCTGGACCAGGCGGTCAACAATGCGTGAAGCATCAGACATTTTATCCAGCATACGTTCTTTGATCAGGTTTACAGTAGCCGGTTTAGGGTATTGCCCCCTGAGTATACGTAACACATTGAATTGCTGACTGGTCAGGTTATGCTTTTCAAAATGGCAACGCAAAGCGTTATTCAGCCAGCCATAAGTATAGGTAAGGTTAATAACCGATTTTTGAAAGTTATCCTCAAATTTTGTGCTTTGTATCTCCTCTTCAATTTTCATAGTAAACCCTTACTTAACTTTGCTCAATGCAAAGATGCAATTATTTCTTAATTTGCTTAGGCTCTTTGGGTTTTCCAAAATCCCAGGGGCAATGCAGGCATTTATTTTTACAGCAATATCCACGCTTTAGATGATACTCGCGGGTAAAAACAAAATTACCATCTTCATTAATATAATAATCGATATTTTCCTTCAGCATATTAATTCAACAGTTTCACAAAAATCGGGTCGCCAAAATGTTTCCTTAAATAATTGCCGTCACCATGCAGTGTCCATACCTGTTGTGGCTGGGTGCGCTCAATAGTATACAAAATATCGTTCCAGTCAACATGGTCCGAAATAAATAGCGTATCATTTTGGTTCACCTGTAAATTCTTCCAACCAGAAGCGAACAGACGCTTTACCCCTGTTGCCCTTGAATAACTATCAAAAGTAAAAGGCGGAACGATATACACGTAGTCCTGTTGATTTTTCATCAGTTTACGACTATACAGCTGATACTTCCCCGGCGAAAAACCCATCTTCTCATAAATTACATTCAAAGGCATAATCCGGTGATGCACCAGTATGGTTTTTTGCGGTGCATACGCTGTGATCAGGTTGATCAAACGCTGACTTTTGCCCAGCCCATAAGCACCCAGCATGATATTGATCCTGATATCATTCAACTTTTTTACTTCTGCAACCGGATCAGGGTGTATGATATCCGGGTTGGCAAATGTACTTTCGGTGATCAGGACGTCTGTTTTTACCCATTCTATCGGTTCACAGGTAGCATCAGGCTGTAATTTGTAATCTCCGGTATATAAGTATTTAGTGCCCTGGTATTCCATCAATATTTGTGCGGAGCCCAACATATGCCCCGCAGAGATGAATGTGATCTGCACACCACCAACAGTAAAAGGCTGACGATACGGTACCAAATTAAATTCCTTTGCGGCATTTTTACCGTAACGTAGTTGCATAAAAGCGGCTGTTGCTTCGGTGCAATAAACCTCATTGTTACCGGCTATGGCATGGTCGGCGTGTGCATGGGATATCAGCGCTACTTTTGCGGGTTGCTGAGGGTCAATGTAAAACCCGCCGTACTTACAATAAAGGCCTTTTTCATCAAAAGAAAGAAAATCATCTAATATCATTTCGCAGCCAATACTAAAAACTGCCTGTGCAGCGCCAATACCTGGGGAATTACCAGTTCGGTGTCGTCATTACGGACTATATAATTAGCCAGTTCGATCTTCTTTTCTTCTGAAAATTGTTTGGCATTACGACTTTCCACTTCGGTACGGGTGAAACCATCCCGTTGCATTACACGTGCTATACGCAGTTCTAATGGAGCGGTGACCATTAAAGAATAATCGCACATCTTATAAGATGTGCTTTCAAACAGTAATGCAGCCTCTTTGATCACGTAAGGTGCCTGTTGGTTTGCCACCCAATTATCAAAAGCCCTGAACACGGCAGGGTGAACCAATGAGTTCAGTTTAGTGAGTTGAGCTTCATCATTAAAAACGATAGCTGCGATATGCTTGCGGTTTAATGTACCGTCTGCAAAATAAGATTCCGCACCAAATGCTTCTTTTAGTTCGCTGATAAGAGTATCATCCTCCACCATTACTTTTTTGGCTGCATCATCAGCATAAAAAACAGGGATACCCAGCACTTCAAATATCTTGCTTACAGTAGTTTTACCACCGCCAATATTTCCTGTTATTCCTATTTTTAGCATTTATTTCCTGACGATAAAATCAATGTTCTGCGGTTCGATCTTTACTATTTTACAATAGGACGGCAAGCGCGTAAGCTTCACCGGCAAAGTACTGTAGCCCCGATCGCGCCAGAGGGAAAGATCGGCTGCTGCTTCAAAAAAATCTTCATCCATTTCGGCATAATGGTTCAGCGAGGTGGTAAAAGTAATTTTAACTTTTTGCGGAAATACCTTTACATTATAGTAGTTGCGGTTATTGGTCAGCTTAACCGGTATTGATATAGTTTTTTCTGTAAACTCGTCAACCGGCAGCACCACTTGAACAGATTTTGGATAAACACTTATATTTCCTTCTTTTGGCGGCTGCATATCTATCCGCCCTCTTACAGTTTCGTTTACACTATCAAGCACCAGCGAATCGGTACTCCAGCTTTTGATATTATCTACCAGGCTGCCCGGACCGGTTATGGTCACGTAGGATGGTTTAATAGAAATATCATTGGATTGGGCAAATTGGTGCTGGTATTTAATTGCCGACACCAGCTGAACAGGCACCCTTTTTACCGCTCTGTTTGAAAAATCGAAATAGAGTGTATCCGGGCTAAAACCTATTATCTGCTCATCAAAATCCTTCCTGTCATTGATCTCTTTCAACTGTGAACTAAGCACCACATAATCCTTATTCTCCAGTGTATGCAGGTCGACAGTAATGTTCCTGTCTTCATTATTCATTTTGGAGAATAGCATCTGCCAGCCGGTTCCCCGCATTGTGGTGTTTATCGTATCGGGCTGCAATGAACGGAACGCACGTTTTTGTGGTGCATTCTTATAAGTCAATACTTCTTTTACGGTAAAATTATAGTTGTTGGATAGCGTTGTAAAAACCCATGCAACAGCGGCCAATACCAGGCACGTAAAAAATGCCGATAAACGCCGCCGTTCTGATGCTGATAATTTTACAAATGCCATTTTAGAGATAGAAGCTAAAAGGTAAAAGCTGAAAGCAAAGACATTAGCGCCTTATACTTTCAGCTTTGTATTTTATTTTGCTTTTCGCTTTCAGCTTTATGCTTTCAGCTCAAATATTACTTAGCTACCGCAGGAGGCGTATTTAATGCTTTTGAAGACTCCAACGAAATAGCCGATTTTTCGAAACGGATTTTGTGACCGCCTTCTGTTTCAACTAAAAAGGTTGTTTCCGCAACATCTACAATTTTACCGTGGATACCGGCAGTAGTGATCACTTTATCTCCTTTTTTAAGTTCTTCAACATATTTTTTCTGATCCTTTTGTTTTTTAACCTGCGGGCGTATCATAAAGAAATAAAACACCACGATGATCAGTAGCAAAGGCACAAATGATCCTAAACCACCTAATCCACCGGAAGCACCGGCCTGTAATAAAATTGTTGCTATCATGTTTATATAAAAAATTATTTACCCATTGTTACTTCACCAATCAAATGAACCAGGTTTTGGGCCGGGTTGGTATTGGCTGTTATAGTGATCTGCTTATCCTGCAAACCCATTTTTCCTGAACTGTTAAAGGTTACTTTGATAACTCCGCTTTCGCCAGGTTTGATTGGCGTTTGAGGCCATTCAGGCTTGGTACAACCGCATGAGGCTATAGCGTCTTTAACGATCAAGGGCGATTTGCCTGTGTTGGTAAATTTATACTCCCAGGTAACCTTGTCTCCAGACTTGATCTTACCAAAATCATGCGTCTCCTTATCAAACTTCATCACAGGGGCATCACTGTTTGTAGCGGTAGTAGCACCTGCATTATTGGCCGATTGGTTACTTGAGTTTGAATTACAGGCCATCAGCATACTAACTGCCATCAGGACCAAAAACAGTTTTTTCATCGTTAAAAAATATTCGTTATTAAATTATTCCCTGGTTATAATATAGTTCAATTTTATACTATTCTTCTATCAGGCCCCTGCCAACCTTCTTTATTACGTTATCAGCCTTTAATTCGTATAAAATCTTGTCTAAGATACCATTTATAAATGAATTGCTTTTAGGCGTACTAAACTCCTTAGATATTTCAAGATATTCATTTATAGTCACCTTAACCGGAATCGATGTAAAATTAATAAATTCGGCAATTGCCATTTTCATTAATAAAGTATCCATCATGGCAATACGTTCGGGCTCCCAGTTCTGGGTCTTTTTGCTGATCATTTCCTGGTAAGCTTCATCATGCCGTATGCTTTGCTGGAACAGGTTGACAATAAATTCCCGGTCTTCTGCCCAGTTGCCGGTAACCTCGGCCAGTTTATTCTGTTTCGGATCGTCAAAAGAAAAATTCTTGAAGGTTTTTGCGATCAACGCCTGTAACACATCCTTATCAACCGGCCAGAAGATAAATTTATCTTCAAAAACCTGCTCGGCCAAAAGCGATTTCAATATTACCTTCTTAAAAATAAACTTAATGATATCCTTGTCAGTTTGGATAGTATCTCCTGTTTTTTGCAGGTATTCGGTATATTCAGCTGAATTTTTGAGGATGGTAAAAAGGGACTTTGCCAACTCGGGCTCAAAGGTCCAGGATACCTTATATTTTTTTAAAGAACCCAGGTACTCATCGTTTTTCATTAACGATGTAATAAAGCGGTTTTCGAGTATTTTGAGTTGAGGCACCAGGTCTTCAGCAGTTGGCAGATGTTTATTTTTTCTTTCATCCGCATCAATTGCTGCATAGTGAACCACTTCCGAAATCAAGGAAAGCATCCAGATATACATCTCGTATACCATATCAACGCTTTGAAGCAGGTTTTTCTCGTGCTGTTTTATTTCCTTATTATCAGATTGATGGTAGGCATATAATGCCTGCAATACTTTTACCCGTAGATGTCTTCTGTTTAACATGATAAAGAACGATTTTAGGTTTAACCCTGTTTAGTAATTAATTAATAGGTTGATTTAACTTTTCTGATATCTAATATACGTTTTTCTGCAATTTTATCAGCTGCTTCAATAGTCGAAATTTTTTCGGCCTTTGATAACTTTAATACATTACGTGTTGCTTCATAAATATTCTCGGTCAGCTGCAAAGTACGTTTTTTGCTGAAACCCATCAGCTCCGAATAACAATTGATCACACCACCGGCGTTGATCACGTAATCGGGAGCAAACAGTATTCCCTTTTCAACCAGCATCCTGCCATGTATATACTCATCTTCGAGCTGATTGTTTGCCGAACCTGCTATTATTGAATATTTAAGTTTATCGATGGTTTGTGTATTGATAGTAGCCCCTAATGCACAAGGTGAATAAATGTCAGCATCGATATCAAAAATGGTATTGTTTGATACCGCTTGTGCCCCATATTTTTTGGCCACCTGCCCGGTACGCTCCTCATTGATATCGCTTACATACACCATAGCATTTTCATCACGAAGCAAGCGAACAAGGTTTTCGCCCACATGCCCGATGCCCTGTACTATAACAGATCTGCCGGCCAGGTTATCATTGCCATAAAGTTCCTTTACAGCAGCTTTGATACCCATAAAAACACCTAATGCTGTAATTGGAGAAGGGTCGCCGCTGCCGCCAATGCTTTCAGGCACCCCCATTACATGCTGCGTTTCCATGCGAATATATTCCATGTCACGTGGATTGGTACCTACATCTTCGGCGGTTATAAATTCACCATTCATGTTTTTGATGAACCGGCCAAATTTACGCAGTAATGCTTCCGTTTTATCCCTGCGTGAGTCGCCTATGATCACTGCTTTACCGCCGCCAAGGTTAAGACCGGCTACTGCAGCTTTGTAGGTCATGCTTTTTGAGAGACGCAATACATCGTTCAATGCATCAGCCTCAGTTTTGTAGGCCCACATCCGTGTTCCGCCCAAAGCCGGACCCAATGTAGTGTCATGAACAGCGATGATGGCTTTCAGTCCGGTTTCGGGGTCATTACAAAATACAATTTTTTGATGACCAAAAATATTCATTTGGTCAAACAATGATTCGCTGCTATTTTGATCTGGCATTATCCGCAATGGCTGTCTAGGGTGTGCGACAAAAGTATAGGTTTTTTTGATTGTCACAAACTTAATTTAGTTAGTGAATGCTCGAATTACTGAATTAGTGAATGATTTTGAGGCACCTGCATATATCCTTTTATGATTTTTCTATGAACTATGACCTATCAACCATGAACTATAAAAAACTTATCTTTGCTAAAGAACCATGAAGAGTCTTGCTTACCTGAATAAATTCTTTTACAAATATCGCTGGCGGCTCATCCCGGGAGTCCTGTTTGTTGTAATATCTAACATATTCGGTGTATTGACGGCCCCGGTATTTCGCATGGCATTTGACCTTGTTACCGAGAATATCTCCACCTACCATTTATTTTCAGGATTTAACAGGCAGGTGATCATCTACAACCTGTTTAGCTACAGCATGATGCTTTTTGGTGCTATTGTACTTTCACTGGCTCTTTTAAGGGGATTATTCCTGTTCCTGATGCGGCAGACCATTATTCTGATGTCGCGGCATATTGAGTATGATCTTAAAAATGAGATCTACAATCATTATCAATTATTGTCCCTTGCATTTTACCGCCGCCATAATACCGGCGACCTGATGAACAGGGTGACAGAGGATGTAAGCCGTGTACGAATGTACCTGGGGCCCGGTATTATGTACACCATTAATACCGTTACGCTTTTTATTATAGCCATTTCCTTTATGCTTACCGTAAGCGTAAGGCTTACCATTTTTGCTATAATGCCTATGCCTGTCCTGGTTTTTACCATCTATTATGTAAACAATATCATCAATTTCCGCAGCGAAAAGATTCAGCAGCGTTTGTCAGCATTGTCAAGTTTTGTACAGGAAAATTTCTCAGGTATCCGTGTGATCAAGTCATATGTGCGGGAGGCCTCTATCCGTAAAAGCTTTGCCGGCGAAAGCGAGAACTATAAAATACACTCTATGGCGCTGGTGAAAGTACAGGCATTGTTTTTCCCGGTGATGCTTTTATTGGTGGGCTTAAGTAATGTGATCATTATGTATGTAGGAGGTGTTGAAGTGATGAAAGGTAATATCACCGCAGGTAATATCGCCGAGTTTATTGTCTACCTGAATATGCTTACCTTCCCGGTAATGTCATTGGGCTGGGTCACTTCGCTGATACAACGCGCAGCCGCATCACAAAAAAGAATCAATGAGTTTTTGCATGAAAGGCCGGAGATCATATCACCA
>JBEHXM010000031.1:0-41556 GCA_048498695.1 Bacteroidota bacterium | reverse complement strand
TTCAATCCTTTTTCGCGTTCATTTATTTCTGAAACAGGCCTGCGCAGATCGCGGTTCCATTCCAGTGCGTTCATACTCAGGTCGAGGTGGGCGTCTATAGTAAACATTTTTAGTTGATTATGTTGATTGAGTTTATTAAGTTGATTAGGTGTATAGTTGATTAGCAAAAATCAGTCAGGACAACTTAATCAACTATTCTAACTTAATCAACCTAATCAACTTGCTCTAACTTAAATATTAATCTTCCGGTCCCTGGCAATATTCTGCCATTCCCCGCTTATCTGGTTATCTTCAATGGTGGTTGCACGTTCATATAACGCAATGGTTGGGCAGACATGATAAGGCAATCCATACAAAACATCACCAACCTTATATTGATGGCCCTTCCCTGCTTCAACTACCAGGTGCTCTTCGCTTTGCCCCTTCATATGCAATTCGGGCGCATTCAGAAAAAATATCCTTTTAGCCAGTTCGTTTTCTGCGGATACTGATTTATGGCCTACATCCAGGCACAATTTAGTTTCATCAGGCAGAGAGATCACCCGCGATACTACTAAGGCGGCCGTTAAAAATGGTTGTTCGGCACACACCAGGCTATATCCCCTGTCCCAATAGATAAATGTACCCGGACTACATTCCACATCATTCCTTTTAGCATAGACCGGGAAGGTAGGCGAGCCACCCGCCACTATAACCGGTTCCGGGTAACCCTTTTGAACGATATCTTCTTGTAGTTTCTTTACTGGTGTAAAAGCTTGATTAGCCCGTTTGGTGCGGACGGCCAAATCCTCATCATGAATATGCCCGTCATAAGCATGGAGGCCAACAGGTTTTATGCCTTTTAAAGCATCGCAATCCATATACAATTGCATTGCCTCCAGTCCGGGTGCTATGCCTGTACGGTTCATGCCAACATTCAGGTCGATATAAATAGCAATCTCTAATTGGTTTTGCAATGCGGCATCCGATATACTCCTTGCGGCAATGCTATTATCAACCAAACACGAAAACCGGGTTCGGGGATAATTATTGATCAATTTAATAAAACGTTCCAGTTTAGGCCCTACAGGCTGATAAGCCAGCAAAACATCGGGCGCTTTGGTCATTCCCAGCATTTCGGCTTCGGCTATGGTAGCACACTTAAATTTGGTAATACCTGCTTCCAGCATTAAAAGTGCGGCATCTTTGCTCTTATGTGTCTTCACATGAGGACGAAGACGTGATACATCGTCGATCATATTTTTCAGGATAACGATATTTTCCTTTACCCTTTCCGGATACACCACCAGCGCAGGAGTATCCAATTTTTTGATGTTATTGATAATGTACCAATAATCAGTATTGAGTGATGAGTTGTGAGTTATGAGCATTTGTTATTTCTGTGTCCTGATTTTTTCTATAAGGGAAATCAACATTTTGCGGATCTCTGTATTTTGTTCATTTAAAATCTTAAATGAATCGTCATTTAAATATTCAAGTGCCTTACTGACCAAAAGACAATTTTCAACTTCGTTGGTTGATCCCAATGCCATTTGAAGAAAATGTACAAAATCATTTTTTGTAAACCGTCCGCACCCCTCGGCTATATTATTTGATATAGATAATACAGCTCTCTTGATTTGGCTTGTTAACACATATTTTTCTTCAGATGGAAATGTAGAAACTATTTTATAGGTTACAGTAATCAGGCTTAACGTTTTTTGCCAAACCAGCAACTTTTTAAAATCCTGCATTAAAATGATTATTTAAATCTTTATACCGAATCACTAAATTCTACTTACTTAAAACTCACTACTCAAAACTCATCACTTAATTCAAACAACGCTTCTATCTCCACCGGAATATTATCCGGCAACGATCCCATTCCTACAGCGCTGCGTACACCTATGCCATTGTCTTCGCCCCATACTTTGGCAAACAGCTCGCTACAGCCGTTGATGATGAAAGGGTGTTTCTCAAAATCAGGTGTACAGTTCACCATGCCCAGCACTTTGATCACCCGCTTCACTTTGTTCAGGCTACCTAAATTGGTTTTTATGGTCGACAATATTGCCAGTCCTACCTGACGGGCAGCGAGTTTGCCTTCTTCAGGGTTCATATCTTCACCAATGCGGCCAATGATCAGGCTTTTATCATCCTTTACTGTACCGTGCCCTGATACATACAGGTATTTTCCGTCAATTAAATAAGGTTTATAAACGCCTAAAGGCTGTGGTGCGGGGGGCAGATTGAGGCCCAGCCCTGCAAAATTTTGTTCGGGAGTATTCATCATATAAAACTATAAAGTTTTAATGATACGCAGAATTTAATATTCAAATTCAATGGGCTTAAGCTCTGTTTTATCAAGCTCTCTCCTTTGTACAAGATTTTGGTAAGGCACAAAAAAAGCCGGGGATCTCACTCCCGGCTCCGCTAATTGATCCAATAAACCTAAATGTTCAACTAAAATTTAACTGTAAGTCCTATATTAACCACGTAGTCAGCAAACGCTGCATCTCCGTGTGTGTAATTTCCTGTTAGTTCTGTAGTCCTCATGTCGGGTACACTTTGAGTACGGTCGCGAATAATAGCGATTGGTACAAAACCATATATTGCTATATTTTTAAACCGGTAAGTAACCCCTGGTTCGGCTGAAATAATGCGGCCTGGTCTTCTGAAACCGTCGCTGTTGCCCAAAAGATCTTTTACAGGCAGACAGTCATCACGTAAACCAGCCGAAAAATCAAACTTGTTAACTGCTAAACTTGCCCCTGCCCTTATCAGCAATTGATCAGGTACGCTTTCTATATCTCCGGTAGCAGCAATAGTATTGGCATTTGCCGGTGTTGCTGAACGAGGTGTCCCATTCACATCTCTTGGATTGGCCAGGTAAAAGAAGTTACCATAAAATCCGAAATTATGGGTTGGGTTATAATATGCGTTTACTTCAAGGCTTACACCGGTTCCGCCATCACCCAATTGTATCGACTGATCTAAAGGTCCCAATGCCTTTGTACCGTTTGCCTGCAGGAAATAATCCTGTAAATTATAAGCACCGGTTGCAAACTTAGCGCCCAGGCCTACCTGTATATTTGCATTATGGATCTTTGCCGGATTAAACAGCCAGTAATATCCTGTTACACGGATATCGCCCAATCCAAATGAATGGGTGCTGAACCTTTTGCCGCCAGATACCTGTGAACGGCTATTATCCACATAAGGAATATCCAGGTTAATCGACCAGCGATCATTAATTATTCGTGTAAATCCAAAATCCTGGCTAACTACTTTATTAATTACATTGTTATGCAATACATCAATACGCTGGTGCTGCTGATCCTTCCCTATAAAGTGCCTGAAGGATTTGTAATAGCGGGTGTTACTGTTAAAAAGCCATGCACCTCCGGTAACGGCACTATCCGGGTGCTCACCCATAGTGCATACTCCGCCGGTACTGCGGATAGCCACGCATCCCTGCGCAAAAGCATTGGTGTTGGTCAGTAAAAGATAGAAAAGAGCGATAAAAGTTAATTTGTAAAATGATTTCATTTCGGCTAAAGTGTGAGTTAATAATTAATTGTTATTTGTTTATTTAGTTAAGTTGTAAGCGATGTTTTTTGTGTACGAAGTGATGTTTGTGGCAGTATGAACCATAAGGCTAATATGGCGCCATAACTTCCACCGCGTTCTATCCATTCAAATGCTTCCCAGTGCGGGTAAAATAGCTCGGTTCCCATTTTCCATACCAGCAGCACCATCAATACCGGGCGAAGTGGTTTGATCAAAACAGTTAACGCTCCTATAATCTCGAATATGCCGGCAAAATGAGCCACCTGTACAGGGTTGGAAAAACCTAGTGAAGCATACTGGCTCAGCAGACCTTTCTTTTCCACCATATTCAACCAGCCATGCCCGGTGAGCAAAAGAAATACCACGATCCGTAAGCAGGTAGTTGCGGTGGCCAGTGTCTTTTCATTCACTAATTTGTCGGGGTTGATCCAGGTAAACCACTGTTTAATACCTTTGCCTCCAAAACCAGATAATATCAGCAGTGTCAAAGGTGCACCATAGTTACCGGCACGTTCTATGGCTTCTGCAAAATGTTCGCCTGACATAGGGCGAAGCAAGGCCGTAATTGCTCCCCAAACAACCAGCCATAATAAAATGGCCCTTGTGGGATAGAGCAATAAGGATATGCCCATCAAAATATCAACCACTCCCAAAACAGGCATCAGCTGGTAACCCAGGTCATGCCCTATGCCAAATACGGCAAAGTAATTTAACCATATCGATTTGGTAATGATACCAAAAGTGCCATGCCCTATAAAACACATCGCTGCAGCAAAACGCAGGGTGTAATGGATTCTTTTGTCTAATTGTAACATATTCAATTTATTCTATTTGGTTAATTTCAATTTTTGCCAGATCAATTCGCCTACCTGCTTGCCCTGGTCTGCAGCCATTTTCACACTATTATAATAATGTATCCCGCCGTAAAACCTGCTCATAGAAGTTTCTGCCGCCGCCTTCAGGAAGGAATCGAAATGACGCTGCATCCCTATATAATGCAATTCGGTAGTATCCTGGAAAGCTATATTATCGCCAAATTCATGCGTAAGCACAACAGCTGCGGCGGCGCTGATCTGGCTATGCCCTGCAGTGTATTCAGGGAAAGGTGGTGTCTGCAAAAGCGGCAGCCAGTTATGATCAATATTATCTTCAATGTAAGTTACCGGCCTTAAAGTGCTGTATTGGTATTTCACTTCCCAGCTGGTAATAAATGAATCGAATAAAGCAACTGCAGTAATCGCATATACCCTCGCTGTTTTAACCACATTGGCATGTGTTTGCTTACATGCTATTTTGGCGATACTCATCCAATGCCCGGCGGGTGAAAGTTTCTTATCGGCAAACATCATGTGCCCGCTATGCTCAATTACAAAAGGATTGTCGTCCCAGAAATGGGCAATATCTGTCTGTTCTTTTGTTAAATGTTTATTGGTTTGATAAACATCCATGTTTTGTTTAAAACAGTCGCTGTTTTTATCCGTGCTGTATGAAAAAGGAGCCGGCGGGGCAAATTGAGATGGCGATGCTATAGCAAGCGGTTCAATTGTTCCCCATAAATATTCAACGCCGTCCATATAATCAGGCGGCGTAGGTCGCCATCTTCCGGGACCGTCATTACCGAGATATTTAGGCTTGCCCCTTGTTTCTCGATAATTATCGCCCGCCGACCTTTTTAAAACCACATTGCCCACCTGTTCGCCAAAATCCATTGAACGCTTGTAGGTAGAATCGTCCAGGCTATTCTTAAACTTTGCATAAACTTTGTCCTCGTACTTTTTAAGTGTATCTATTGAAAACGTCACTTTATGCGCCACAGTGAAGAAAGCTTTGGTAGCGGCCAGCGTATAATTGTAGCTTTTACCTTTCTGTGGAGCAGGCATTGGGCCAAAGCCCCTGAGCTGTGCCGTCATCGAACCAGCTTTTGGATCAGAAAACCTGATCGCTTCGTAAGCTGCCAATGAGGTATAGGCATATATACGGCTGGCTACAGGCGGAGTGAAAACATCATAGATCACCACATTTGATAGCTCGTCCTCATTATCGCACAATGTAGCAGCATCATCAATAGTTACCTTTTCCTGGTGTTTACAAGAGGAAAAAGCTAAAGATGCCAGCATCAGAACAACAAATATTTTAAAAGGCTTCATATTATTCTTTATTCTCATTTAATTACCTATTCCTGCACCATCAGACTGTCCTCTTTGAACAGCATATTGGCCTACTTTCCTGCCTGTAACCTGGCCGACGTCAATATCTTCACGGGTATGTATACCGCCAACTAACCTTGAAAGCGATGCCTGCTGTGCCATGTCTGTGAACTTCGTACCCCTATCAGGCAGCAGGTAGGTTAACACGGTAGCTGCCGAGCTGCTAAAATTAGAGTGCCCTGACGTGTAGGATGGAAAGTTTGGTATCCCCGTCAAAGTTTTGATCTTGGAATTTATTTGCGTAGGCCGCGGATTAAAATAAAAATATTTAGTATCCCAGCATACAATGGCAGCATCCATTTGGGCCATATTAAGTAACGCGAAATTCCTGGCCCAGCGTACCTCGCTATAGTTTTGTTTTACAAACTCATTGGCTGCAATTGCATTCCAATGGCCGGTTGGAGTAGAGGTAGCAGTTCCATCGGCCCAAAAAGCAACCAGGTCTTCATTAGCTCTTGTAGCATGTTGACTGTAGTTTAACACCTCATCATTATCCTTTTTAAATTCGGGTGAATTGGTTGAATGGGGTGGTCCCGGACGGATTGAAACCATCGTGACTGAATCAAATAAAAACGGGTGTACTTTACCAAATAAAGGCAGCATAGGTGGTCTTTTAGGTGTTTCAAGGCTTATCCAGGCTACTTGTCCCTTGGCTGTTGTGTTTGTTGCCAATGATGCCCATATTATGGGTGAACCACCTGCCTTCCCGGCACCGTCAGTACGGGCGCGAGCAGCAAATACATCAGCAACCTGCCGTCCTAATGACTCTCCGGCATCAAGCTCGCCGCGCACATTTGCTCCTGCCATCATCCTGTAAAGTTTCTCATCGGCAGCTTTTTGTTCAATATAGTCTATATCAGCAGGGAAAAGCAGTTTCATGATCTCAACTGCGGCACCTGATACTACTGCATCCTCACTTGGGTATGAAGGCAGATCGGATTTTGGTATCAATGCTTGTACGGTTGCGTCATTTTTATAAGGCGCAGCCCTGTTATATAATTTTTTAAAATGATAAGCCGCTATCAGCGCATCATATTGTGCAGCACTCACATAAGCATAGGCACGTGCAGCGTATGGCGGGTTGGCAAATGGAAACTCCGGATAGGCAAATGGATTTGCTGCGTTAGGTGCAGGATAAGTGCCATCAATATTCTGATACGGTGCAAGATTGTGCTTAGCCACCAGGTCGCGCAATATCTGGTTCCAGCGTAAAACTGCTCCGGCACTCCAGTATTTGATAATTGCTTTCTGGCCATCTGTCAAATTACGCTGATAACCTTTGATCTCGTTCAGGTCGGCTACGTAGGCAGGCGAAGTAATATCAGCGGGGGCTGCTACTGTAAATGCATTCGGATCTGTGATCAATACCGGTTTCCAGGTATCAGCATTCAGATCAAGGTTAGCAGGCGCCAATGAGGGAAACAGGTCTGCCTTGCTTACAATATCCTTCTTACATGATGTATAACAAAATAAGATCATCACAACTGAAAGGACAGACAATGGATTATGTATAATTTTTTTCATCGTTTTAGTTTTTATAGTTAGCCGGGGCAGTTTGTTTTTTTGTAAGACTGAATATGTAAGAGATACCACCATGTATCATATTACTTTGACCCATATTTCTTCCAGCCACGGTGTAGTCATCTCCGGCTGTAAATTCAAGGCCTTCCAGGGATTTCAACCTGTAACGCAGATTTCCGCCTACGCTTGTCATATTCATCCGGTTACTCGGAAAAGGCATGTCATTTTTACGAATATCAAAACCACCTAAAGAAGTATTTATATCGGCAACAGCTTCTGCTATAAAATATTTGCTCCTGTATCCTGCCCTCAAATTATAATTAGACATATTGGGTATTTTAACCTGGTTGCTATAAATCAGCTGTGTATTATCATAGTATGAATTACGGTCGATACTGATATCGCTCCTTGTCATATAAGCACCCGAACCCGTTATAAAAGCTTTTCCAAAGGTGTAATCCACAACCGCCCGAGCTGTAAAATTTTTGCTGTGAGAACCAATAGCCAAAGGAAGAAAGTCGGCCTCATAATTTGTTAGCGGGATAGAACCTGTTACACTGGCAAACAAAGAGAAGATACTATTCCCCGATTTCATTCTAAAACCTCTCCATTTCAAATTAAGAGATATATCCTGTAACCCTTTTTGTCCCTTTAGTGTACCTGCAGAAGCATTGGTAGTAATATAAGGGACACCGACAGTTGCTATCAGGTTATTGGTGACACCGTAGGTAACCATAGCGGAGTACATTTGGGTGGTCAGTTTCCCAATGTTTCCGTTGTCACGTTTAAAGGTTCCTTCCCAATAATTTGTCCAGCTGGAATTACCATACATTACTCCGGGGCATAAATAGTTTTTGGGGATCATTATCCCATCATTCTCCATTTGCGCCGAGGCATGTTGTAACGACAGTAATACTGCCGCAAAAACTAAAGTGCATTTGTAAAAATGCGTAAGTAAAGGTTTGATCATGATTCTTAATTAATAATTATGAAAAAAATTAGGATTTTAAACTGATGAAGTCGCACTTGTTAATACAAGTACATAGCAATGGCTATCAGCCTGGAAGCGGCCGCTTATTTACTGTTATAAAAGTTTATTGAAATATATCATATTCAATAGCCTCATTGATTAAATGAAACTATACTATACAATAATTTGCGTAAAGTTTTTGAGAAATAAATAAGCTGCCAGCTTAGCAGCCAGCATTCGGCGGTTTGCCGGGGGACTCGATATAAGGGTTACTTAAATGAGACAGATGTAAGGTTGTACTTAATTTAACCGGTTTAGATACAGGTGTATAACTATATTGCGTTACCTCATCAACATTGTCATAAACCAGGTTAACTTTTTTGGTCAATGGATTGGTAGCGCCTTTTTTACTCAGCGGAACATCATTAACGTTTTTAGCAAATATCACATTTGCCTTTTCAAGATTGGCTTTAGTATTATTTGGCAAACAAACCAGGTACATAGTATCCCTAGTCATTTTCAGGCTGACATAATTATAATAAGCGTCATTCAGTTGTATCTGCCCTTCAATGTGCTCATACTCGGTCCAGTCCTGTATGGTCGGCATATTAACAGGAACCTTTAACTCAAGAAGTTTCCGGGAGTTTGATTTATCATTATACATTTGTTTAACAATCTGAACATCAGACTGATGTATCAAATATTGAAATACAAATGTATACCCACCTAAATAAAAAAGATGAACCGAAAGAAGCAATATGGCGGCAAATTTTTTCAAAAAAGCGGTTTAATCGTGGTTATAAATCGGTTGAATTTATAAAACATTTGGTATAAAACAAAAAAAAGTTCAGATAGATAGTGAATTGGCAGTAGTGAATAGTCAATAGAGTAGTGCTACCACTCACCACTCACCACTCACCACTCACCACTCACCACTCACCACTCACCACTCACCACTCACCACTCACCACTCACCACTCACTAAAACAATTCTAATTGGTAAGGATGATCTGTTCCTTTTTGTTTCTGAACGATCTCTCCAAAATTTGATAATGTTACGCCCAAAAGCCTTATTCGCTTACCTTCGGGTTCGGTTGCTAAAAGTAATTTTTTTGCTGTTTCAGTGATAATGAAAAAATCTCCTACAGGTGCAGTTGCCGAATAATTGCGGGTGATCTGTTTAAAATCACTGTATTTTATTTTAAGGGTAATGGTGCGACCTTTTAATTGATAATGCGCTAACCGGTTAGCCACCGTTTGTGCTATTTTATCAAGTTCTGCATTCATCTCATCAATTTCTGTCAGGTCGTAAGCAAAAGTATCCTCGGCACCTATTGATTTTGTTTCGCGGTTGGGTTGTACTTCCCGGTTATCAATCCCTCTTGCTATCTGGTAATAAAAGCCACCTGCTTTACCGAAGTTTTTGATCATTTCCTCCTCCGACAGTTTTTTCATATCCGCCCCGGTGAATAAACCCATCTTCTTCATTTTTTCGGCGGTGACTTTTCCCACACCAAAAAACTTTTCAACAGGCAGCTTTTCCATAAAAGCCTCTATTGATGACGGCCCGATGAAGGTCATACCATCTGGCTTGTTCATATCGGAAGCTATTTTAGCCACAAATTTATTAATAGAAACCCCTGCCGATGCGGTCAACTGCAGTTCATCCTTAATAGCCTGTTTGATCAGCTTTGCGATTTCGATGGCCGAGCCTATGCTCAGTTTATCTTCTGTTACATCCAAATAAGCTTCGTCAAGCGAAAGCGGTTCGATGAGATCGGTATAACGCCTGAATATCTCCCGTATCTTTTGAGATACTTCCTTATATACCGCAAAACGCGGTTTTACAAATATTATTTCCGGGCAAAGCTGCAATGCTTTTTTAGATGGCATTGCTGAGCGTACTCCAAATTTACGTGCTTCATAGCTGGCAGTAGCTACTACACCTCCCCTGCCTTGCGGCGAACCGCCCACGGCAATGGACTTGCCCCTGTAATCCGGATTATCCCGCTGCTCCACAGACGCATAATAGGCATCCATATCTATATGAATGATCTTGCGGTAAGTAATCACTAGCGGACTTTCCATTTATATTTTTAAGATACAAAATTAAGCAGGAGGATATAATAAATAGAAGCTGATTTATTTTGTTTTGTTGATATAAACCCGGCTATTTATTAAAAGTCAGCCAACTATTAATTGATAGCCATTTGAGAAATTTTTAACAACTAAACCCTTCTTTCAACCATAATAAACATCTTTTTCAAAATATGTCAATAACTTTCTGCGTTTTTCAAAACCTTACAGAGGTCAATTTGGTTATTTTTGTTCCAAGACCTTGCCAAATATCATGAACGAACAAGATCCAAAATCTGCTGCCGACTACGAGCGTGAACTAAAGGAACGCCAGCGCCTGCTTGGTTCTGACCATCACCTCAAAACACCTGATGAAACTCATTATGTTTCCCATAAAACAGATGAGCCGGGACAGTTTATCCTGGAATATCTTGGCGGCAGAAGGGTTTTGGTTGAAATTGACGAAGCTACCGGGAAGCAATACTTTTTGAGGGAATTGTAATAATTTCTTGTAGGTCACGAATACGCTGAACGCATGCCTATGCTAAGTATTGCGCCAACCGAGGTAAACCTGCTACTATCTTTTGTACAACATTTACTTAATTTTAGATCGTAATTCACGCCACGCTTCACGCAAGTTGGAAATAAAACTATCAATTCGAATGCCTCCAATAATGACAAACTTCCCCTCAGTCCTTAATTGATCTTCGGTCATTTCTGATTCGTTACCTGTAGTTAATAGCAAAGCATTTATCGGAACGTATCTGTTGCTACCTTTAATATCATTAAAATCTTCATTAGCAGACCTGGGTAATAAAACAAATATTTCTCCGGAAGAATCTCTGAAATCTAAGACATAATTTGCTTTAAATATTAAACACGTGCTGCTTACCATTTTAATGATATGTCCTTTGATAACATTTTCGCCATCTGGACTTGTAAAATCCCATGGTTCACCAACGGAAATAATTACTTTTTTAGATCGCATTTTAATGTCTTAAAGATTGTGAATAATTATCAGGACAAGACACGGACTTCAATAAAATTAGCAACTATTTATCATTTAAATGGTGACACTACTTTGCCAGTAGTCAAAAAACTCAAATAGTTAATTATCAATCTGTTAAAAGTGTTGCGCAGTGTTGCACGTGTAGCGAACGCTACACCTGTAAAATGCACTTAAACTGGGGTGTGTATGCCGGTTAACAATATTTATCTCAACTCCAATCAAACATCACTTCTCTCCCATTCAATTTCCATTTTTCGGGGCGTGGATTAGTCATCCAATCCAATGGCTCGCCGGTTGGCTGTACCTTAGCCGCTTTGGCAAAGCATTGTTTAATAAATGCCTTTTGTTCCGGGCCTACTGCATCGGGTTGCGGTGATATAAATAATGGTGCGCCGCTTTCAGCAAGCAATTGCATCCATTGCTTGTTCCTGGCCCAGGAGATATCTTTGGTCAGGCCCACACAGTCGCCATCGGCAGCATAAAAAGAATTGTGCTGTGTTAACCGGAAACCGAGGGTATTTACCCCCATCTTGCGGGTCCTGTCCCATTCCTTACCGCTGGTATCGTCACCAATACGGTTCAGCTCAAACACCCCGGCCGATAAATGGCTCATCGTATTACAACCTATTATATACATATCCCCCGCTGTTTCCCTGATGATGTGATACAAATGATTAATGATCTCGGCAGTAGTACGGCTGTTATCATGGAACCGCCAACCCGGCGCAGTAAGTGCATCCGTCATCTGGAATCCCCATTTCCCCATTATATCATATGTAGTGTAATCATGCTTCACCAGTTTATAGCCCCACTTTTTATAGGTATCAATATTGTATTTAATACGCGCCAGGTTCTCATCAATCGTAGGGTCAAGTATCGGAGATTTAGGATCATCACGACCGGGTATAGCAGGCAGCAACAAGCTTTTAGAGTCATCATGTTTAGCACACAGCGGTCTGGTCCATAACCCCGGTTGCATCCCGAGTTTTTCAATATCCAGCACCATCTGGTGCATATCCTTAAACTTATCATTGGGTTTAGAGAAATCGTCCATAAAGCCGCCATCGCCGGGCAGTAATGGTGAGTACGTAGCCCATCCCGCATCGATCACCGAAAAAGGCCTGTTATTGGTATCCGGCGCCAGGTCGGTCATTAAAGCAGTGATCTCTTTGATCAGCTTAGCCGAATTATTCCCATAAGCGAAGTACCAATCGTTAATACCGTATACCGGTTGTTTAGGTAAACGGGTTACAGGGCACATTAGCTTACAAAAGCGTTGTGTGGTGGCAAAAGGATTTTCACCATTCTTGCTTTTTGTAGTGATCACGTCGGCAGCGTGCAGTTTACGCTGCCCCAACTGCACACCTACCCCGCCCGATTGGGTATCCATGGTCAGTTCCAGGCTATCAGGCTTCACTGCCCACCAGCATATACTATTGCAGCCGGTTTTTACACCAAAGCAAGCCGATTCCTTTCCATCATAGAGTATAATATACCAGGGATTTTTAACGCCTGCATCCGGCGCTTTCCAGGCAAGGTCGCCGTATGACCGCTCCCAATGATCGCCCAAAACTTTGGTTGAGGCTGCGGTATCATGCTTCCATTTCAGTCTAACCGCATTTAGCTCAACACCCGGAGATTGAACAAATACAGATAAAGCATCCCCGTTTTGTTTCAGGCTTACCTCTATGTCTTTATAGGTGTAAACAGACCCGCTCAATTTTAACCGGAACCAATCCTTTCCCGATTGCGCCCAGACTTCATCTGGCAGGTTCATCACAGGGTCGAGCCCCTGTGCCAAGGAGGTTACCCTGTTAAATAATAAGGTTACGGTGCTGGCAG
Source organism: Bacteroidota bacterium (assembly GCA_048498695.1). Lineage (GTDB taxonomy): Bacteria > Bacteroidota > Bacteroidia > Sphingobacteriales > Sphingobacteriaceae > Mucilaginibacter. The sequence continues at coordinate 28,382 of JBEHXM010000031.1, read as the reverse complement.
CAGATATTTTTACAAAGTTGCGTCTGTTCATAAATAGGTGTAAAATAGATTTTAACTGGTGGGGTGAAATTAATAATTTGAAAGAACTTATAATGAAGATTTCAGACTTATAATGAGTTTAAATAAAGTCTCTTTGCCTTTCCCTCTTTCCGCCAAAGGCGGAGAGAGGGTGGTCGAGCGCAGCAACGACCGGGTGAGTAAACTATTCGGCAGGTAACATATCCTTATCTAAATAAAATTATTGATACAGATAGTTGCCTGTTCATTCTTTTATTATCTTGCGTTTCGTAAGCTGACCCGAAGCTTAATTCATAACCAATTATTTTTTTACCGGTTTTACCCATTAAAACAAATACAATTATGTCCTCTGATCGCAGAAAATTTCTAAAACAATTAGGCAGTACCATCGTCCTCACCTCAGCAGGCCTTACTTCACTTGCCGCACAGGAAGAACACGAAAGAAGAATTTTGCAGGCCGAAAAAAAGATCACCCCAAACGATAAGATACGTATCGCCACTATTGGCATGGGTATTATGGGTAATAATGATACACGCGCCGCGCTTCATTCTCCAGGTATCGAGTTGGTTGGATGCTGCGACCTGTATACGGGGCGGTTAGAAAGGGCTAAAGAACTATATGGAGCTAATATTTTTACAACTCGCAATTATAATGAAATATTAGACCGTAAGGACATTGATGCGATCATCATCGCAACCAGTGATAACTGGCACAGCCGGATAGCTACCGAGGCCATGCACAAAGGCAAGGCGGTATACAGCGAAAAACCAATGGTTCATTATTTAAGCGAAGGTTTGGGCGAGATCAAAGCCCAAAAGGATACAAAAATGGTTTTCCAGGTAGGCAGTCAGCGGGTAAGCAGCCTGGCATTTAAAAAAGCTAAAGAATTATACCAGGCAGGCGCCATAGGTAAACTCAACTCCATACAGGCATCATTTAACAGGCAAAGCGCCCTGGGTGCCTGGCAATATACTATTCCATTGGATGCATCACCTAAAACTGTGGATTGGGACAGGTTCCAGGCGACCGAAAAAGTAAAACATGCTTATGAAAGCAACCGCTTTTTCCGCTGGAGAAATTACAGGGAATATGGTACAGGTGTGGCAGGCGACCTGTTTGTGCATTTATTATCCGGTATACATTTTATTACCGATTCCAAAGGCCCCAATAAGATATACTCTGTTGGCGATCTGGCCTATTGGAAAGACGGGCGCAACGTACCTGATGTGATGACAGCGGTTATCCATTATCCCGAAAGTAAGGAGCACCCCGCATTCCAGGTATCATTGCAGGTTAACTTCATCAGCGGTGAAGGCGAAGTGGGCTATACCAGGATGATCGGTTCGGAAGGTGTGATAGATATTTCGGATGAAAGCGGCTTTACCATTCATCAAAATAAGATGCCTGTAGCGCCGGGGTATGGTGGCTGGGATTCTTTCGATACTTACCCTGTTGCCATGCAGAAAGCGATAGTAGAAGATTATAACAAAAAGTATTCTGATGCGGACAAACAAGCGCCTAAAGTACAAACTATAACCTATCAGTCGCCCGAGGGATATAATTCTTCTTATGATCATTTTGACAACTTTTTTGACTCGATGCGTACGGGCAAAGCTGTTGTGGAGGATGCCGTATTTGGTTTCAGGGCAGCAGCACCCGCCCTGGCATGTAATGAAAGTTATTTCCAAAACAAGGTTATACACTGGGACCCGGAGAATATGAAACTGGTATAATCAATCAATAATGTTTTCCTAATAATTAAAAAAGAACAGTATTAGTTTTTAAAATCTAATAATTATTAATAATATTTGTGTAACAAAAATGTTAATAAAAAAATTAACTATTTGATTATTAAACTTCTAAATTTGGGTTATAGTAATATATAATAATAAAGTCTATTTATTAATTTATACTAAATACTAAACCTATGAGTAAGCTGGTACTTATTGATGACGAGCCGATCTTCCACAAAATAGTTCAAATGACCATTAAGCATAGTGCCTTATCGAATAAGGCAACTTATTCTTTTGACGGGGAAGTTATACTGGATTACCTGGAAGAAAAAAAAGCACATTCAGAATTATTGCCTGATTACATCTTTGTAGACCTATATATGCCGTCCTTTAGCGGTTGGGATTTTCTAAACCGTTTCCAGGAAATTTACAAATCATTAAAAAAGAATATTCATATCTACATAGTTTCTTCTTCTGTTGACCCGCGGGATCTGGACAGGTCAAGGCAATACCCTTTTGTTACTAAATTTATATCAAAGCCAGTATTAAAAAATGTTTTTGATACCATTAGCTATGTTTAGCTGATACCACCGGGTTAAAAGCTTTAAAAAACTTTCTTTAGTGATGGCTTGTTGAGAAACACAAACAGCAAGCTATGTTAAATGCCTATTACAAACTTTGGGTAGATACTATTGCATTTGAGAAAGCAAAAAGAAATAACAAGGATAACTGGAAAGCTTTCTCCCTTGTTCCTGTATCGCTGTTAATGGGTATTAATCTATTTACACTTCTTTACTGGACAAATGAGCTGACACACCATAGCCTCCCGGTACTGCTTGTTGCCGGTATATTCAACAACAGGCTGATCGATATTTTTATCTCGGTCATCATCATGTATTTTATTCCCTTCCTGTTATTAAATTATCTCGTGATCTTTTACAATCAGCGGTATGAGCAGTTAATGAAGATATATCCAAATAAAACCGGGAAGCTATATCGAAACTACATATTAATATCATTAGGCCTCCTGGCCATTCCGGTGATCCTTAAATGGATGTTTTAACAACCGGGGTTGAGTTGTCAATTATTTGTTACATAAGCGTATAAGGCAGACTTTAAGCATGGGATAGTTATATTAGCAAGTGCTAAACACCTTTCGTTACCCTAATTTCATGAAAACAAAAAAATACATACTGGTCTCGTTTATTTTGACCGGCTTTATCCTGGCCTCAATGGTAAACCATGTGAAAGCCCAGGCACCTGTAGATGATCCACATATGGGTATTATTCCTGCTCCCGCTTCTATTGTAAAAAATAGCGGGACCTTTGTTTTCAGCAATAGGACTTTAATACAGGCTACCCATACCAAAGACAGGTCCGTTACCTGGCTCAAAAACTATCTTGCTGATGAGCTGAATATTCATAGGCATATAACAAAATATTCAGGAAAGAGGAGTTCACGTACCGGCACAATACTTATCCTTACCGATAAAGGTGCCGATAAGCTCCCAAAAGAGGGCTATAAATTGACTATAACCCCTCATAGGGTTACTATAATTGGTAAGGATGCCGGCTTGTTCTATGGTATACAAACACTGATACAACTGCTCCCGGTTGATCACCGTGTTGTGCAAACATTGCCCTGTGCAGTGATCAACGATGCGCCAAGATTTGGATACCGGGGAATGATGCTGGATGTTTCCCGCCACTTCTTCACCGTGCCACAGGTCGAAAAAGTGATCGAGCTGATGGCAGCCTATAAACTCAATAACTTTCACTGGCACCTGGTTGACGGCCAGGGCTGGCGCATCCAGATCAAAAAATATCCAAAGTTGACCGAAGTTGGCGGCTACCGCATGCAAACCATGTTTGGCAGCAACCGCGACTGGCCGGACGGGCTTTCCTATGGCGGTTTTTACACACAGGATGATATACGCGCAGTGGTAAAATTTGCAGCAGACCGTTATATCAACGTAGTTCCCGAAATAGAAATGCCGGCACACTGCAGCGCGGCATTAAGGGCATATCCTGAATTGAAATGCGATACCACGCCCGGCAAACCTGCCGACAGGGGGATTAACAACATCTACGCCCCTACCGAAGAAACCTTTACCTTCCTCGAAAATGTGTTGAATGAGGTAATGGAGCTGTTCCCGAGCAAGTATATTCATATAGGTGGCGACGAAGCAAACAAACAGCCCTGGAAAGACTCGCCATTTTGCCAGAATCTGATGAAGGAAAAAGGCCTGAAAGATGAAAAAGAACTGCAAAGCTATTTCATTGGACGCATGGAGAAATTCCTGAACTCCAAAGGACGCAGTATTATTGGCTGGGACGAAATACTGGAAGGCGGCTTAGCACCAAATGCTACCGTAATGAGCTGGACTGGCGAAGCCGGCGGAATAGCAGCAGCCAAACAAAAGCATAACGTGATCATGACACCGCAAACTACCGGTAATTATTTTGACCATTATCAAAGCAGTTCGCCTCAGGAACCTGTCTCCTTTGGCCGTTATGCCAATTTGGATGAGACTTATAACTATGACCCTGTTTCAAAGCAATTATCGCCCGATGAGCAGCAGTATATCATAGGCACACAAGGCAACCTGTGGACGGAATATGTGCCCACAGTTGCCAAACTACAATACCAGATAATGCCGCGTCTTTTTGCGCTATCAGAAGTAGCCTGGAGCAAACCAGAAAATAAAAGCTATACCAATTTTGCAGAAGTTAGACTGGCCAAACATTTTGCCAGGTTGGATGCCCTGCATTATAATTACCGTGTACCTACTGCACAAACCGCTATCGACACCGTGGTTATTGGCGCCAAATTTATTGATACGTTGAGATCAGTAGTGCCGGGAGCTAAAATATATTATACATTGAATGGTCGTGATCCGCTGGATACCGACCTGGAATATGACGGGCCAATCACCTTTACTGTACCTGAAAATGAGAAGAGGGAATTAAGGACGCGCGTAATTACCCCATCAGGCAGAAGAAGCATAGCCACACGCACCATGATGTGGAACCATGCCTTATTACCGGCGGTAAATTATACATCCAATACACAGGGCCTGAAATACAAGTTTATAAAAGGGCATTTTACCGTGCCTGAACAATTGGAAAATGCAATGGGCAAAGATACCATAATGAGCAAACTGGATGCCGAGCAGTTCAAAAAAAGCAACCCGAATTTTGGCATCGTATATAATGGCTATATCAATATACCTACTGACGGTAACTATAACTTTGCGGTATCTAACTATACTACAACCCAATTATTTATCGACGGCGAGAAACTGACAGATAGTGAATTTATCCTGCCATTAGCCAAAGGATTCCACAAAATGGAGATCAGGTATGTTTACAATGCACCCGTGCCGATACCTGGTTCATTCAGGGTAAGGCAAACACCGCTCCGGGTTTTTGTTACTGCCCCGGGCGCAGCCAAAAAAGAACTGGATGCTGCAAGCATTTATTATTAGAGAAGAATAGCTTGTGCCGAGATGATCTCAGCACAAGCTGTTTAGGTTTTCAGGCCAGGCTACTCTCTTTAAGTTGATACGCCGGCAAGGAAAAATAAAACGTACTCCCCTCTCCTATGGCGCTGTCTACCCAAATATTGCCCTGCTGCGCTTCAATAAAATCTTTGGAAATGGCCAGCCCCAACCCCGAGCCCGATTTATTTTGCCCGTCAGTAGGAACTTGAAAATAGCGGTCGAACAGGCGTTTCTGATATTGCTCATCAATGCCCTTACCACTGTCTTTAACAGAAAAGATCACTTGTTTTCCCTTCTCAATTACCTGGATAACGATCTTCGACTTTTCTGAACTATATCGTATTGCATTCGACAGAAAATTAACCAGTACCCAGGCCGTTTTCTCCACATCAGCATGAACCTTCGGAATACGGGATTTGGCTTCCACCTGTAAGGTAATACCTTTCTGCTCCGCAGGAAATTTGACGGAGTTAAGCGCATAATCAACGATCTCCAGCGCATCCGAGGGCACAAAGTTCAATTGTATGTTTCCTGTTTCTACCTGCGAAAGATCAAGCAGTTCACTGGTTATTTTTAATAAGCGGTCGCTATCCTCGCTGATATGTTCCACCAACTCCTGCTGCTGCGGGTTAATGTCGCCGATCCTTTTATCATTTAATAATTTAAGACTTAGCTTGATGGAAGAAATAGGGGTTTTAAGCTCGTGCGAAATGGTTGCTATAAAATTAGTTTTTGCCTCCTCCCGCTCCTTAAATTCGGTAATGTTCCTGAGTACATACACCTTCCCAACCGATTTACTGGCAAAAGCAACCGCCTCTGCATTGTTAGGGCCAAGGTTCGGGATAACAATTTCACGGCTCTCCAACTGAAAATAAGATTCCTTATCATTCAGGGCGATCTTAAAGGGCTTGTCTGTATTTCTATTTTCAATGATGGATTTAAACAGATCATTTGTCGCTGTAAATTCGCCTGCCTTTTTACCGGTTATTTTTTGCTCTTTCAGATTCAAAATATTCTCAGCAGTAGTATTGATGAATAGTATTTCCTGCTTTTCATTTAACCCGATGATGGCATCATCCATTTGCTCAATAATGGTTTCAATACGCTGCTTTTCAGACAATACCTTTGCCAGGTTGCTGTTTTCCCATTCCATTAGCCGGTCGGCCATATTATTAAAGGCGCCGGCAATTTCAGCAAACTCATCATTCTTGTCGAAATTCAAATGCTGGTTATAATTTTTCTCGCTGATCTCTTTTATACCCACCAATAAGGCCCTTAAGGGATTGGCAATAAAACCGGGAAAGTTTACACTAAAGCTAAACAGCACTAAAAAAGTAAATGAACCAATAAATCCCAGCAGCAAAGTAGCTTTATCCACTGAAGCCTTTGCGCGGTCATTTTTAAGCACGATAGCCTGCATATTCAGCTTTTCGATATCCCTTAAATGTTTCCGGGCCTCATACTGTGCAGCCAATTGCTGTGTAACATTGCTTGATGAAGCTGATAAAGTCGCAAATACCTTTCTTAATCCAACTGTTGCCTGCTCCTCCCCTTTTTCGGTAATATTATGTTCCTGGGCAATAAGCTGTTTATTAAACTCCGCCTTAGCAACATCATTCAATGGCAGCTTATAATCATCCAGTATCGTCCTCATTTCGCGGGCAAAACTGAGCGACTCGTAATTATTCTTCAATATTACTTTGGCATTATCAGATATATCATGGATGTAAAATATAGATAGCCCCCCGAAGAAAAACACGACGACAAACAGGAAACCGAAGCCGAGCCGAAGTTTATTTTTAATTTTCATTGCCTTATTAATTAAGTGCGTTTATGATAAAATAACCATATCAATTTCTGATGAAGCGATATGCTTTAGCAATTGGTTAAATATGGCTGTTCTCAGTATCACCTGGAACAAACTCAAATGCGGCTTGCCGATGCAAATAGTAGTTACCTCCCGCTCATCCGCTATTTTCATGATCGTTTTGGTGACCTGGTCGTCTTTGATCTTTAACACCTCTCCTCCCAACTCAGTAGCCAGCTTAAAATTATTGATCAGGTGGCGTTGTTTGTCAAGCTTTATCCTGTCGCCGCTTTCGTTGCTGCTCTGCACATATAAAACGATCCAGGGCGAGCGGTAATACGAAGCCAGCCGGGCCGTTTTCCTGATCACCACTTTAGCCGTTTCGGCGTTGGATGATATGCAGGCCAGGAACTTTTCGGGCCTTAGCTTGATCTGTTTGGGTATTTCAATATCGATCTTCCGCTCCACATGATGTGCCACTTCCTTCAGCGCCAGTTCTCTCAATTGTAATATCTTATCCGCCTGGAAAAAATTTTGCAGGGCAATGTTGATCTTGCTTTTATCGTAGATCTTGCCCTCTTTTAACCGGTCTATCAGTTCATCTGCTGTCAGGTCAATATTTACGATCTCATCAGTCAGTTCCAGTATCTTATCCGGTATACGTTCCGTGATGGGTATGCCCGTGATAGATTCTATCTCCTGGTTCATGCTTTCCAAATGCTGAATGTTCACTGCGGATATCACGCTAATGCCCGCATCCAGTATATCCACCACATCCTGCCAGCGTTTTTTATTCTTACTACCCTCAATATTGGTATGCGCCAGTTCATCCACGATAACCACTTCCGGGTGCCTATTCAGGATAGCTGAAAGATCCATTTCCTCCAGTTCCTTCCCCTTATAAAATATCTTCCGCCTCGGTATCAGGTTCAAACCGGCCACCAGCGCCTGCGTTTCGGTACGGTTATGCGTTTCTATATAGCCAATTTGTATATTTATCCCGTTGCGTACCAACGCGTGCGCTTCCTGGAGCATCCGGTAGCTCTTACCTACGCCCGCACTCATGCCGATGTAAATTTTAAACTTACCGCGTCTTGATTTTTTAACAAGATCAATAAAGTCCTTAACCGAGTTTTCTGTACTTTCCATTTAATTTAAATAACCGGCCGTAAAAACGGCCGGCCTGACTGGTTCGTTCATTCTCCAATCTAACTAAACTAAGTTAGTTATCTCTTTTATCTAAAAAGCATACACAGCAGCTAATAAAACCTGTGATGCTGATTTGGTTGCTATGTTATTATTATCCGTAAACAGGGTATCCGATCCGTTATCCAGCCTTATTTCAGGGATAAAGGTAAGCGGGCCTGCTTTTACATTTGCAGTAAAAGTTAAGCCGGTTACCGATTCACCGGGTGCCGGAGCAGCTGCCGATTTATACGCACCAGTTTTGGTTTTAAAATATTCTCCCCTGATGCCAAGCGTTACTACTTTGGATACCGCCAGCTGGGGATACAAGGCCACTCCTGAAAAACCGCCTGCTTCACCTGTCACTGGTTTTGGTGCCGAAAAATCAGCAACATTTAATCCTAATTTAAAAGCATCGGTTACTTGGTAGTTCGTGGTTAGGTCAAGCTCCGTTCCCGATGCAGGTCCTGTTGCCAGGTTCAAGTAGGCTGTCCAGCCTTTTACCGGCACTACCATTAGCTGCGCGCCAAAAGTATTGATCCTACCTGATGAGGTGTAGACATTCCATAGATCGTTAAAAACACCGGCCATCAGGCTTACCTTATCCGAAAATGCATAGGTGAGCTTTAAACCCGCATTTTGAAAAGGACCGTTTGTAAACAGGTATGATGTAGAGTAATTAAAATTTCCGGTAGGTGAGATTACTTCATATCCGATATAAGTAGCCATATACCCTGCCGTCACATTTAGTTTATCGGTTAGATCATATCCAACATATAAGTTTTGGATGTGAAAAGAATTCGCCCCGTTAGCCGTATTACCGTCCCCATTTGGAATGGATTGGTATTGCCCTCTTGGGCCAAAAGATAATTCGCCCACAAAAGAAGCTTTGTTTACCTTCTTTTTTAGTCCAAGATCAAGCATGCCGATCGAAACTGAGTTCTGATCATTTGCAAAGCTGGTCGGGATATTATTATGGCCCGAGAAATCATACTTGTAATAGGTATCAACCGAGCCAAAAAAGGCAAGCGGCGGATCAGTATGTTTGGTAGTATCCTGCGCACGTGCTATAAGTGCAAGGGCGCTGATAATAGTAGATATAATAAGTATTCGTTTCATTTTTATAAGCATTATTTTAGTTCGTCAAGCGCCACGTTAAGTTTAAGTACGTTCACCTTTTCAGGGCCGAACAAACCCAGCAGGGGCTTTTCTATATGGGCATTCACCAAAGCAGCAACTTTCTGCTCATCCAGCTTACGGAACTGCGCTACGCGTTTTACCTGTATTTTGGCAGCTTCCGGCGAAATATCCGGGTCAAGACCGCTTCCCGAAGCAGTTACCAGATCGGCAGGGATATCGCTGCGTTTTAGGTAAGGATGATATTTAAGCAGGGTGTCTATACGGTTACTGACATCCTTTAAATAATCGGGATTGCTCGGGCCTTTATTTGAGCCTCCTGAACCTGCGGCATTGTAAGCAACAGCAGATGGCCGCCCCCAGAAATATTGTGGTTTGGTAAAGTTTTGCCCGATATTGGCGTAGCCGACTATCTTCCCGTTTACGATGATCTTTTCGCCGTCACCGCCGCCTTTGGACAATTTGCCTATCGCCGTAACGATCAGCGGATAAATAACACATAATACGATGGTAAGAACTATGGTGATCCTGATGGATGGTATGATATACTTCTTCATGATTTTAATTTTTAAACGATTAATGCAACAACCATATCAATTAATTTGATGCCGATAAAAGGAGCGATAACGCCGCCAAATCCATAGATCAGCAGGTTGCGGCGTAATAATGCACTTGCCCCTATCGGCTTATATTCAACCCCTCTTAGGGCAAGCGGTATCAGCATTGGGATAATAATGGCGTTAAATATTACTGCCGAAAGAATAGCCGATTCAGGGCTGTGCAGGTTCATGATATTGATTCTCTGCAAAGCCGGGATAGACGCGATAAATAAAGCCGGTACAATGGCAAAATATTTGGCCACGTCATTAGCGATGGAGAAGGTGGTGAGTGTACCGCGGGTAATCAGCAACTGCTTGCCTATTTCCACGATCTCGATCAGTTTGGTAGGGTCATTATCCAGGTCGACCATATTACCGGCTTCCTTGGCAGCCTGTGTACCACTGTTCATGGCTACACCTACATCGGCCTGGGCAAGTGCGGGGGCGTCATTGGTGCCGTCGCCCATCATCGCTACCAGTTTGCCACTGTTTTGCTCGGCTTTGATGTAGTTCATTTTGTCTTCAGGCTTAGCCTCAGCAATGAAATCGTCCACACCGGCTTTCTCAGCAATAAACTTAGCGGTCAGGGGGTTGTCGCCCGTAACCATCACTGTTTTAACGCCCATTTTACGCAGGCGTTCAAAACGTTCTGATATACCGGTTTTTATGATATCCTGCAGTTCTATTACACCAAGTATCTTTTCATTTTGTGATACCACGAGCGGCGTACCGCCATTGGATGAAATGACCTTCACACGATCTTCCACTTCTTCCGGGAAAGGGTTTCCCGCTTTTTGTGCGATGTTGCGTATCGAGTCAAATGCCCCCTTTCGTATACGAAGTCCTGCCGGTGTGTTAATACCGCTTGAGCGTGTTTCGGCAGTGAACTTTACAAACTCCGAACCTTCGGGTGCGGTTGGCAATTTAAAATGATCTGATGCCAGCTCTATAATAGATTTACCTTCGGGTGTTTCATCAGCTAATGAGGATAACACGCAGGCGATGATCAAGTCATTCAGCTTAACATTTGATGCAGGCCAAAATTGGGTAGCCTTGCGGTTACCGATGGTGATGGTGCCTGTTTTATCCAGCAGCAGCACATCAATATCCCCTGCTGTTTCCACCGCCTTACCAGACTTGGTGATCACGTTGGCACGCAATGCCCTGTCCATACCCGCAATACCAATGGCCGATAAAAGGCCGCCGATAGTAGTAGGTATTAAACAAACGAACAGAGAGATCAGCGCCGCTATAGTAATAGGGGTATTCGCATAATTAGCGAAGGGCTGCAGGGTAACGCAAACAATAACGAATATCAGGGTAAAACTTGCCAACAGTATAGTAAGCGCTATCTCGTTTGGTGTTTTCTGACGTGATGCACCTTCAACAAGGGCGATCATTTTATCCAGGAAGCTTTCGCCGGGCTGAGTGGTTACCAGCACTTTGATCTGGTCCGACAATACCTTAGTCCCACCGGTAACGGAAGATTTATCGCCACCCGATTCGCGTATCACCGGGGCGGATTCACCTGTAATAGCCGACTCGTCTATCGTAGCAATACCCTCGATGATCTCTCCATCGGTAGGAATGGTATCTCCTGTTTCGCAGACGAATACATCTCCTTTACGGAGTTCACTGGATGATTTGCTGATGATTGTCCCGTCTGCCAAAACAACCCTGGCGGGTGTTTCTTCACGGGTCTTCCGCAGGCTATCTGCCTGGGCTTTACCGCGCGCCTCCGCAATTGCCTCAGCAAAATTGGCAAACAACACGGTCAGCAATAAAATAAAGAATATGGAGAGATTATAACCGAAAGAACCCTGGTCGCGGTGTGTAAAGCTGTAAAAGCTTACTGCCAGCATTACCAATGTTCCGATCTCCACGGTAAACATCACCGGGTTACGGATCATCATCCGGGGGTCCAGTTTGATGAACGACTTTTTTAATGCAGTCTGCACAAGGGCAGGCTCAAATAATTTATTAGATTGATTTTTCATTTATTTAAGCATAGAGAAGTATTCTGCAATAGGCCCCAAAGCCAGTGCAGGGAAATATGACAAAGCATTTAATACCAGGATAACGGCAAAAGTCATGATCCCGAAAGTGAGCGTGTCGGTTTTTAAAGTTCCGGCCGACTCAGGAATGAATTTCTTTTGTGCCAATAGTCCTGCAATGGCCACCGGCCCGATGATCGGCAGAAAGCGGCCAAAGATCAATACGAAACCGGTGCTTACATTCCACCAGATATTACCGTCTGCCAGGCCTTCAAAACCCGACCCGTTGTTGGCATTGGATGAAGTGTATTCATACAACATTTCAGAAAATCCATGATAACCGGGATTATTAAGCCATGTCGATGGTTTTACTGCCCAGTCGGCATTTGGATGTGTTTTAAAAACGTAGCTCGCCAGTGCCGTACCCGTCATGATCAAAAATGGACTGAGTAAGGTGATCAGTGCGGCTATTTTAACTTCACGCGCCTCCACTTTGTGACCGAGAAATTCGGGTGTTCGCCCGACCATCAGGCCGGATATAAATACGGCGATGATAATATAAATGAAGTAATTGAGTATACCTACACCACAACCACCAAAAAAGGCATTGATCATCATAGCCAGTAGCTGCCATAAGCCGGTCAATGCCATGGTGCTGTCGTGCATTCCATTTACAGAACCAGTGGAGATTACAGTCGTGATGGTACTCCAATAGGCGGTAGCCGCCGGTCCAAACCGCACTTCCTTACCTTCCATTGTACCGGAGGTTTGCGTAATCCCCATTTTTTCGATCAGGGGGTTTCCACCTAATTCACTGCTGATTGTCGGCAACAGCAACATAAATACCCCTACCATCATTACGCCGAATATGATCCAGCCAAGCTTTTTGCGACGCAGGTAATAGCCAAAAGCCAGTATCATCGCTATTGGGATGATAAACTGCGCGATGATCTCGGTCATGTTGGTCAGGTAATTAGGATTTTCAAGCGGGTGTGCCGAATTAGCGCCGAACCAGCCACCGCCATTAGTTCCTAAATGTTTAATTGCGATCATTTGCGCAGCAGGGCCGCGGGATACATTTACAGTATCACCTTGCAGCGAAATGAATTTATCCTTACCTGCATAACTGCTGGTGGTACCGTTAAAGGTGAGTATCAGGGCAATGATCAGCGATATTGGCAACAATACACGTGTAATAGTTTTTACAAAGAAGTTCCAGAAATTGCCCAGGTCGGTAGTGGTTTTATCACGAAAGGCCTTAAACACGGCAACCGCACAAGCCATCCCCGTGGCAGCACTCACAAAATGCAGAAACATAAAAATGAAATGCTGTGTCAGGTAAGTGGCACCTGTTTCGCCTGAATAATGCTGCAGGTTACAGTTAACCACAAAGCTGATGATCGTATTAAACGCGGTATCAGCTGTTTGACCAGGATTACCATCAGGATTAAGCGGCAGCTTATCTTGGTACATCAAAACAAAAAAACCGTAAACCAGCCAGAATATGTTGATGGTCATCATGGCTTTCAGGAACTGTTTCCAGTTCATCGGCTCGTTAGGGTTGATGCCGGAGAACTTAAAAATGGCCTTTTCAATAGGCTTTAAAAAATCTGTCCATATCTTTTCGCCTGCATACATTTTTGCCAGGTACTTACCCAGCGGAATTGCGATCACCAGCGTGATAACAAATGAGGCAATTATTCCAAGTAATTCAGAGTTCATTTTTTATTCCAATTAAAATTTTTCGGGTTTAAGCAGCACATATATCATGTATATGAAAACTGCGATGGCTACAATAAATAGGGCTAACATAAATTCAGATTTTTTCGAAATAATCAATGGATTTAAAAATGAGCCAGCAGCAGAGCAGGATGGCCAGGAAGAGAATGATCGTATTCATATTATTTTGTTTTACCCTCACAGGCAAACCAAATACCAACAATCAATTTTTAAACATAAATAGTTAATTATTAAATATTTATAATTTTATCTAAATAATTACAAGAAGAGTAGCTTAGACAAGACCATTCCATAATGGAAGGGTAGTTTTTCAAAAAGGCAGGGTATTTAAAGAAGAAGAGATGGAGTAACTTTAGATCAAAGCTTATATTCTTCCATTTTACGGTAAAGCGTGGTCAGGCCAATATTCATCAGCCGGGCGGCTTCCGTTTTATTGCCGTGGGTATACTGCAATATTTTTTTGATATGTATCTTTTCCATTGCAGCCATTTCAAAAACGTTGGCAGAAGTTTCGGGGTTAGTGCCATTACTATCAGGCATCAGGTCGGCAGTGAGTATGTCGCCATCACATAAGATCACAGCCCGTTCTATCATATTTTTTAGCTCGCGGATATTGCCTTTCCAGTTGTAGTTTTCGAGTTTTTTGAGCAGATCGGGGGTGATGCCAATTATTTTGCGGCTGGTTTTGGCCGCATATTCTTTCAGGTAATATTCAGCAAGCGGCTTGATATCTTCCTTCCGGTCATTCAGCGAAGGTAATGTGATACTAAAAACCGACAGGCGGTAAAACAAGTCCTGCCTGAAATTACCCTTGTCTATCTCCTCTTCCAGGCTCCTGTTAGTGGCCGCAATGATACGTGCGTTGATCTTTTGGGTTTTAGTATCGCCAACTTTGATAAATTCGCCCGATTCCAGTACCCTCAATAGTTTCGCCTGCAGGTCGATACCCATCTCACCTATTTCATCTAAGAATAGTGTTCCCCCATCCGCTTCTTCAACCAATCCCTTTTTGTCTTTAAGCGCCCCGGTAAATGCGCCGGCTTTATGGCCGAATAATTCGCTTTCAAGCAGTTCATGCGAAAAAGCGCTACAATTCAGCGCAACAAAGCTGTTGTTTTTATGAGTGCTGTTATAATGGATAGATTGCGCGAAAACCTCCTTACCTGTACCTGTTTCGCCCAACAACAGCACCGTAGTATCGGTTGCAGAAACCTTGCGGGCCAGGTTAATAGCTTCTTTGATAACACGCGACTCCCCGATAATGGAATCAAAGCTATGCTGACTGATGATCTTGTTTTCTAACCGGTACAGTTTATATTGCAGTTCAGCTTTTTCGGTGGCTTTGGCAAGCAGAGGTAATATTTTATCGTTGTCATCCCCCTTGGTAATGTAGTCAAATGCACCATTTTTCATGGCCAGTACGCCATCCTGGATAGTACCATAGGCCGTTAGACAAATGACTTCAACGTAAGACTTTTTTTCTTTGATCTGCTTAACAAGTTCCACACCGCTAACGTCCGGCAGCTTCACATCACTTAAAACTACCTGTATATTTTCATTAGCCAATATCTTAAGACCATCCTTGCCCGTATTGGCCTGGTAGGCCTTATATCCTTCCAGTTCGATAATACGCGCGATCAGACCGCATAATTTCACTTCGTCATCTATGATCAGAACGGCAGTTTGCATACTTAAACGGGAGCTTTTAAGACTAATTAATTTGCCATCAAAAGAACGAAGATTATTCTGATAAAAAAATCCGTTAAACCAGCGGGTGATTTGTGATTTAAACAGTATCTAATACTGTTCCCGTAGCATCGCCCTGTGCAGGTATATCTTCTTTAGGAGCATTTGTTTCGCAGGAGTAGCCAAACAGGCAGCGGTCCTTTATCATGGTAGCCACTTCTGCCGGTACATATTCTTCCCATCCGGCCACACCTTGTTTGATCAGCTGTAATACCTTGTCTGTTTGCACGTGCAAGTTATTCTCATTATAGTGCCTTATGTCTTCTATTTTATTATTGGCAATCAGATAACGGTATAGGTCTATCAGGTGCGATGGCGGATTAAACTTAAGGCAATTCCATATTACATCATCGCGCAGCGTGGGATAAATAAACAATTTTACCTTCCGGCTGAACAGCGTGGCAAACGACTCTAAAATTCCGCCGGGAAGGTCTTTATAATGATCTTCGGAAAAAATATATTCCAGGTTGGGGTAACCCAAAACTACTCCGAGTTTTAATTTAGTGATCTTTGAAAGGTAAGCCACCAGTTTATAATATTCATGAAAATTAGATATCAAAACCGTTTGGCCCAGCGAACATAAAATATCTACCCGGTCGAGGAAGTCCTTTTCATCAATTTCGGCATTCTCATCGGCATCCCTTTCCTTTAAGGCTTGCAGGGTTAGCTCGGTAACCACCGTCACATTTGCCTTATCCACATCCGGCTCCTGTATAAATTGCTTAACACCTGTATTCAACATATCCAGATGCACATTGATGATGGGACGGAAACGTCCGCGGATCACCACGATATGTTTTTTATATAATACTTCTGATGGCTGTTGATTTTTACCATCCGGACCAAAAACAGCAACGTCAGAAAAGCCATACTTTACCAGGTGCAGGCTCATCAGCCTGTTATCCACTTTAACAAAATCCGGCCCTTCAAAGCGGATCATATCAATCTGGATGCGGTCTTTTGACAAATCGTCCATTAACGAAAGCAAAAATACGGGCGGCGTTTCGTGATAATAAAAGCAGGCATAGATCAGGTTAACACCCAGGATGCCCACCGCCTGTTGCTGTAAGTTGTTATCGTTATCCAATAATTTTACGTGCAGCACCACATCATTGAACTCACCGTTTGGCTTCAATTGAAAACGCACCCCCATCCAACCATGCCCCTCATTTGTTTTGTGGTAGTTGAGTGCTGATACTGTGTCTGAAAATGCAAAGAAAGTTGTGGTATCGCCACGCTGTGCTGCCAGGCGTTCAATCAGTAGCCCATATTCGCGATCAAGCATGGATATCAGTCGTGGTTCACTCACATAACGTCGCCCCTGCTGCGCACCGTAAATGGCATCGGAGAATATCATATCATAGGCCGACATGGTTTTGGCGATAGTGCCTGATGAAGCTCCAGCTTTAAAAAAATTGGCAGCCACATCCTGACCAGCACCAATTTCAGCAAATGAACCGTATATCTGGGAGTCAAGATTAATGGCAAGTGCTTTTTGTTTTGTTCCGATATTCGTATTATAGGTAGGATTCATACGCCTGGTTATTTACAATTAACTGCTGCCGTTTTCAAGATATTGCAGAATGTATTTAAAAATACGTCTTTTTTACAGTACGTACAGACAGCTTACAATATAATAACATAAATTTAAGCACCGCTTGACAGATATATTCTTAAAATACATTTAACGGGATATCTAATTAATAAGTTAAATGTATTTTAGATAACCGTTCCAGGCGCAGAATGAAATTAAATATGATAGGCTTCCAGTTGTTCGGCAATCAGGTGTAACATATCTTCAGGCACTACCCCAGGATCTTTGCAAATGTTTAAAATACGATGACTGCCCGGTTCAAAACTGGCAATAAACTGCCCATCCCGGTAAACTTCATATTTGCATTGGTCTTCCTTGTGATGCATATAATCACGTATTTCAAAATGAAGCTGCCGCCCGTTTTGAGTAACTGATATTTCGAATTTTTCCATTGGATAACAAATCTACCTGACAAACCATTCTTGATACGATATTGTTGTGAAAATAATAGAAGTCTTTACCTTTAGACAAACAATAAACTATGAAAGCATTTTTGGGAATGGGCCTTTTGGGTTCAAATTTTGTTAAAGCGATGATCAAAAAAGGCGATCAGGTGCAGGTATGGAACCGCACTGCCGCCAAAGCCAAAGCATTGGAAGCCGATGGCGCAAAAGCATTTGATGATGTGGCAGATGCTGTGAGAGGAGCAGATATTATACACATTACCTTAAAGGATGATGATACCGTGAACGAGGTGCTTGCAAAAGCCAGTGCCGGGTTCAAACCCGGAGCGATCATCATCGACCATACTACCACGTCAGCACAGGGAGCTATTGAGCGTACAAAGCAATGGAAAGAACGTGGATTTAGCTACCAGCACGCACCCGTATTTATGGGTCCGCCGAACGCGCTGGAAAGTACCGGCAATATGCTGGTATCCGGCGACCAGGACCTGATCAGCAAGTTAAAGCCCGAACTTTCAAAGATGACCGGCAACGTGATAAATTTTGGACCGGAAGCGGGCAAAGCTGCAGGAATGAAACTGATCGGGAATCTTTTCCTGATCGCGTTTACAGCAGGCATAGCCGATATGCTCACTTTAGCAAAGGCTTTAGGCATTCCCAGTAGTGATGTTTCCTCATTATTTGATGCATGGAACCCGGGGGCGGCGGCACCTGCCCGACTCAAGAGAATTGCGAGCGGCGACTATAGCAATCCTTCCTGGGAATTAAGCATGGCACGTAAAGATGCAGGGTTGATGATAGCAGCTGCTGAACTTGGCGGAACGAGTCTTAATGTAATCCCTTCGATAGCTGCTGAAATGGACCGCTGGATAGCTAAAGGCCACGGAGCTGATGATTGGACAGTGATCGGTAAAGATGCGGTATCCGGGAACAAATAAGATTGAATAAAAGCGGTTCACAAGTATAGTCAACCGCTTTTATATAATACTATTGAACCACTTCACTGATTTGAATCACGGGCTGTACATTAGTATAGTTTGGAATGTCAGCCCGGATTTTGCTACCATTGACTGCCATTGCATTTTGATACGCTGAAATACTGTCGAAGTACAGATCGCAGATCACTAAGAAAGGTGCCTGAGCGCCCGGTGCAGCGCCACCTACCCCTTTATCAATCGCAACCGCTTTCAAAGCATTCCCCAATAAACTTTTGACCATCGGAATATGTTTTTGGGTATAATATTCCATATCCAATTTTTTTCCTTCTCCGTTTGGATAAAGTATAGTCACGTTGATCATTCCTTTTTTTATGGCCTGGTTGTCGGTTGACCTGTCCTGCTGAGCCATCACATTAAACGCAGACAAGAGTATGATCGCTACTGTAAATATTAAAATCAGGTTTTTCTTCATATGATTTATATTTTGCTATTAATTGAATATAAAGTTAATAAACAATCAGATATGATTTATTTTGCGGCGGGTAATAGAGGTATGATTATTTTATAACAATCTTGATAAAATATCTTTCCCCATGTTCAGATGTGCGCTATAATTCACTACTTAACGCCTCTTTCAACTGGTTCAAAAACTCGGCTACACTTTTCGCACTTCCCGATGCCGGTTCCTTTACGGCACATCCCATCCTTACGAAGTTTTTCAGATCTTGCATCTGCCATATCGCTGCACCACTCATTTCGGGATAATCCCCCTTAAAGCCGCTTAATTGGCTTTTGATCTCGGCTACTGACTTGCTTCCTTTATAAGTGTCGCACGTACTAAATGAGCCACGTACCATAAATATCGGATAGATTGGTTGCTTTGGCTTCAGCGCTTTTACCCAGTCCTCTATGTCGTTCTTTGCCCCGCCATCATAACATTGTAAATACAAGGCATCAACCACATTTACATCTGAAGACTTTAGAATATCATCCCAATAAGTATACCCTGTAAAAGGGCATAACGTCATATGCATATTCAGTTTGGCTGCAATCTTACCCATCGCAATAATAGATGGACTGTCATACACAGACTCATCATCAATGCAAAATGCATCGGCGCCAAGTACCTCTTTTAATACTTTACAGATATTATACAATGTACTCTGCTCGCTAATACCGGTCACAATGCCGGGTACCGTCTTAGATGGATCATACCAGTCACGAATAAAATCATAAGTGTTTGGCGGTTGTCCATACCAACGCCCTTCCAATAAAATTTCAATCCTGGATATAGAAGATTTCTTTTTGAGATCAGTCACCCTTCTCACATAAGTAGAATCCCCCACCCATTTCCCATTATGGATAATCGGTTGATGAGAATCACCGGAATAAAGGTCTCCATCAGCATGAATATAAAAACTTGATAATATCAGTGTATTAAACCCGCTATGTTTTAATAATTCATAAGTTGTATCATTGCCTGGGTATAAACCTCTGCCGTAGATGGCCAGGTTCCTGGCAGGCAAAGGCGCGGCAGACGGATATGTCTGTTGTGCCAAACACAAATGAGAAAAAGCAGCTAAAAAAATAATTAAGAATAATGCTTTCATGAATAGTCATAATAGATAATAGAAACCAATTTAAGCAGAAATCCGCTAATATCTTTCATTCAGGCTAATACTATAAGTCAGGCAAATTATTTGTTGAACCGTACACCGTTCGACTTCACAAAATATTGATATAAAACATCAAAGCTTGTAGATAACTTGGCTTACAGCGCTACAAAACAAAAAAGCCTCAGGTTTTCAACCTAAGGCTTTAATTGGTATCGTCGGGATGGCAGGATTCGAACCTGCGGCCTCCACATCCCAAATGTGGCGCGATACCGGGCTACGCTACATCCCGATTGGGGTTGCAAAAGTAAGATTTTAAAACTTTCCCGCAAATCTTTTTTAAAAAAGAACATTGTTAATCTTCGCAACGGAATTAAAGCTATTTGATGTATCCGGGCAGAATCAGCAGAACATCCCTGATTATTATTTGGTTACACGCCCCAAGCCAAACTGATCGCCTGCTTTTACAGCTTTCCCGTTTGCAAAATCCACCTCAACCATTTTCTCACTACCTACGCTGTTATTGAACTCGTCTTTAAGTGTCGTCAACACTTTGCGTGTTTTCACATCGATCACTTCACCGCTTGACGGGTAGGCATATTTGCCATCCAGGCTGAAAGTGACCCAGCCCGGCATATCTTGTAAGGGGATGGTCGTTAATTGCTGATAGGGTTCTGTAGCCTTAAAAACATGCAAACGCATATTAAACCCATCGCATAACCACAGTTCTTTTTCGTCAGGCGTAAGTCCAATGCCATGGCTCGGGTTGCCGTGCCGTCTTACCGGGCCTGTTGTCCACCCTTCCACCACAATATGACTGAGTTTTTTTCCTGTTTTGATATCCCCGACTTCAAAACCCAGCAAACTATCTACTGTTACATAAGCCCTTGTTTCTTTTCCATCAACCACAAACGGCCGGATAAAATTGCTAAACGGCCCTATTTTACTTACAACCTCGTGTGTTTTGGCATCTGCTATTTTGAGCCAGGGCGATCCAATATCATCCAGATAAACATGATGGCCTGATAAACCATATAAGGTATTATGTGACTTGATAAAACCCGGTATCTTTTTAATGATCCCGCCTGTTTTGCAATCCACCACATTCCAGAATTTACCTTCCAGGTACGGCAGGTACATTGTTTTCCCATCAGGCGATATCGACATGCGATCGCACCCCCCAGCCATCATTTTCTCCCAGATGATTTTACCTGTTGTAAGATCTATCCGCCGCAGAGATTCAAGCGTACTGATGTAAATGCTATTAAGCGGGATGCTCACCGCAATGCCTTTCACATTGGATGGTTTTTTATCCGGGTGGAAGCCACGGGTTTCGATACGTTTTACAAACCGGTGCCCATGGTCTATATCAAACACCAGCAGGCCATGACCGCCGTATCCCAAATAATCGCGTATACCGGGCACAGCCACATACAGGTAATGGCCCGAGACAGCTGCGTTTTTTTGTTTACCAGGATTAGGCTTTGTTGCCGATAGTAAAATAACTATAGCAGGCAGGAGTAATAGAAATAGATAGATTTTAGGCCGCATAAGTTTAGTGTTTATTAAAAGGTAATCAAACTTAATAAACTTATGGGATAACGGAATAATCGGGATAAAAATTGATTTGCCGATAATCTCTCGGATAATTTGCCCAGAGTAAATCCGAATATTTTACAAAATGAAGTGATTAAAAAAGAAGTCGGTTATCAAAGTCTTAGTCTATTGAATAATAACAAGGTAACATCCTTACTTAAAGCAAAAGCCTGTAATAAAATAATTACAGGCTTAAATGTTATTATGTCGTTATTAATACAACAATTGGAACAATTATTGTAATCAATTAATAGACTAAATAAATGATTTATTATGGAATACAGATACAAAATCCAGAGTGATAACACTATCAATATCCACGAAAATTATGAGGTGGAATACTGGGCAAAACAATTGAACATCCGTCCGTCAACTTTGCGCGAAATAGTTATTAAAGCAGGCCCTTCGCTGAATGCGATCAGGAAATATTTGAAGGGTTAATGCAATTTCATGTAACAAAGAAATTTGTAGATATATCATCCCAATACTTGTAATACAATTGCTCAAATAAATTACTGACTGAAGTAAATAAAGGAGCCTATAAATCAATGATTTATAGGCTCTCTCATTTTTGTTCGCTTTGATTCTCTTGTTTACAAAAATCGATTCTAATGAGCTTTCCATGAGTATTTTTACTTATTCTCTTGAGACTCCAACATCTTTTACTAACCAGCATTGTACACAATATGTTAATAAATTAATATAAAAGAAAATAAGTTAACATAAATAAAAACTAACCCCCTCTGTTTTAGTTAGATATAAACTAAAAATTGTTAATCAATTATTAACAATTCGCTATTTTTTATCATTAAAGTTAAATAAATAATATTTAACGCACAATACTCTGTTTTTCTGTTCGTTAGGGTGTTTAATTAATTTAACTTTTATGAAACCGAAAAACAGTACCCTTTACACACAGATCGCTCTGTCAGTGGCAACTGCATGTGCATTGTCATTTAGTTCTTGTCAAAAAGAAAACGCTGTTGCGCCTGACGCAGCCGGCAGTCAAAACGTCACAGAGGTTAACACTACCCAACCCCTCGCAAGTTCAACCTACACCGCATCAGGTGCCATCACAGCCAAATCTAATACTACGTATTCCGGGCTGGTGATCGACCTGCGCAACTCAAGCTCTAATGGTTTTACCTTAAAAAACGTGAGTAACGTACATATTACCAACTGCAAAATACTCAACACAAAAGGTTTCGCTATTAACATCCAAAGCTGTAGTAACATAACCATTGATAATACTTTGATGAGCAATGTCGGTTTTGGCGTTTATGCTTTTCAGTCTAAAACTGTAAAAGTTAACTCAAATCAAATACTCAATGTCAATGGTATCAATACTGCTTCTCTCGGCCACGCTATTCAATTCAATGGTGTAAACGGAGGCGGAAACCAGGTTAATAATAACAGGATAGAAAATATTACTGGTGTTGCCGTTCATCCGCACGATATGATCAATTTATACCAATCAAATGGCGTATCCCGTGATAGCATCCAGGTAATTGGCAACTGGATCAGGGGCGGACAAAGAAACCTTTGGCCAACCAGCGGAAGCGGTGCCGGAGGTATTGTACTGGCAGACCTTGGCGGCAGTTACCAGGTATGCCGCAACAATATCCTGGTTACACCCGGATATGTAGGTATTCAAGCCGTGGGCGGCACCCATATCAAAGTGGATCATAACAAGATCTATAGCAGCTCAACGCCTGCCTCTTTGGTTGGTATGGGCTGGGGAAATTATTCCGGCAAACCTTCTTCAGATGTGGTGTATGCCTATAACCAGGTAAAATGGTTTAACATGAGAAACCTTGAAGATGATGCGCCGGCACATACCTCCGGTTTAACCCTGATCAACAATAAATGGGGAGCAAGCTTAAGCACCAGTATATTACCGGCTGCCATTATTACAATGAAATAATTTCCGGGTGTTAAACCCGATAGGGCTTTTTAATCATAAGGCAGGTAGGTCTATCCTATCTGCCTTATCTGTTTAAATTCCACGCTTGCTTTAGAAATGTTTTATTTAGCCGACCGCTAATAGTATCGCTTTAATTCATATCATTGCACGCAATTTAATTATCCTTTTTATGCTCATTTTTGGGGTAGAACTAATAAATTTATAGTGGGATTGTAAATGACGCGCGAATTTAATTGATGAGATGGAAAAGCATATCGTTAAAATATTATATACCGAACTTCTGACACACAACGTTAAACTTTTCAGGGTTGAAAAACCGGCCGGTTATGCTTTTATCCCCGGCCAGGCTACAAACGTCTCTATTAATAAGCCGGGGCTTGAAAACGAACTGAGGCCTTTCACTTTTACCGGCACTAATGACCGGGACCACCTGGAATTTACGATCAAGATATATCAATCACATGCAGGTGTTACGGCCAAAATGCTACAGATTAATGAAGGTGATGAGCTGATCATCCACGAAGTATTTGGAGCCATTCACTATAAAGGGCCCGGTCTTTTCCTGGCAGGGGGCGCAGGCATTACACCTTTCCTGGCTATCTTTCGCGAACAGCTGCGCAATGGCGATCTTTCAGGCAGTGCGTTATTTTTTGCTAACCGGAACGAAAAGGATATTTTCCTTCATGAAGAGCTTAAAAGCATATTTGGGGAAAGATACACTGACATTCTTTCTGAACCCACGCCGCCCAGACAACCCGCGTTCGTCGAAATGAAAATGCTGAAAGAAGAAGTACTAAAAGGTACCTCTCTTTTCTACATCTGCGGACCGGATAATTTCATCGAGATCATGCTCGAAAACCTGATGTCACTAGGGATACGCAAAAGCCAGGTTATTATTGAAGAATAGACTTGCTGATGCGCATTATGAGGTAATAGTAACCTGAACATACTTTTTTACGTATGAATAGTTGCATTTACTTCTAATTAAAAATGTTTCGTCGGTTTAAAATCACCATTCTGTTCCTTGTATTATGTACCATTTGGGTGCTATTTAGCGACCAGGTTCTGGCCTATTATCTCGGCCCCTTAAACCCAGCTCAGCAACGTGGGTATGATTTCGGCTTTGTGATACTAATAGCGGCAGCTTTATTCGTCTTATTTATGGAACGCGATAGTTCGCAGGTAAATGTTAATGAACAATATCGTCAATTATTTGAATCGAACCCAACTCCTTTATGGATATACAATAACAATACCTTACGCTTTGTCAGGGTCAATGATGCAGCAATTGTATGTTACGGTTATAGTAAAGAAACTTTCCTGAAAATGACGATCACTGACATTCGTCCTCCCGGGGAACGCGAAAGATTAGAGAACGCATTAACGAAAAATCACAATTTCTGCCTCACCGGGCAATGGAAGCATTGCAAAGCCAACCAGGAAGTGATAGATGTGTCGGTATTGTCCTACCCGGTAGTATTTGATAATCAACGCTGCAGCCTGGTCATAGCTACTGATATAACCAATCTGCTGGAAAAGGAACGCCAGTTGCAGGAGGCCTATCAGCAGATCAAAAATTTTAATGAAACCCTGCAACAGATAGCCTGGTCTAACTCGCATGAAATGCGCAAACCCGTTTGCTCCATCATCAGCCTGGTATCCCTGCTTAAGCATACCGACAATAACCAGGAAAGGCGTCAGTATCAAAACCTGCTCGAAACCGCCGCGTCTGAATTGGATGAGGTGTTAAAGCACAACGAAAAGATGGCCGGCAATGAACGGGCGATACTGAATTAGTTGAATAAGGTCATTCCAATGAGCTATTTTGAATAATTCCTGAAACGAAAAAAGCCTGTAAACTTAAGATTACAGGCTTTTTTGATAAATTAGAATCTTATCAGCGGTGAGGGAGGGATTCGAACCCTCGGTACAGTTTCCCGTACGTCAGTTTAGCAAACTGATCCTTTCGGCCTCTCAGGCACCTCACCTTATTAAAAAGAAAACCCCTTTTTTGGGATTGCAAATATAGTAATTCGGCTTAGCCGTCAAAAAAAAAGTTGTGTTTATTAGGTTGATTAAGTTAAGTGGTTGATTGAGTTAAACTTAATCTAACCTAATCAACATATTCTAACTCAATTAACTTACCTCAAACTAATAATCAATCCGCACGTGATAAATACTCATCAGCATCCGCTTAAATATAGTTTTGATGGTTTCGATATCTTTCAGCGTTATATTGCTGTCTTTCAGCTGGTCCTGGTTCAGCTTGTATTTTACAATACGGTCTACCAGGTCGCTTATTGATCTTTCATCTGGTTCCCGCAATGAGCGAGATGCCGCTTCTACCGAATCGGCAAGCATCAAAACACCGGTCTCTTTTGAATAAGGTATTGGCCCCGGATAGCGGAAAATATTCTCGTTAACAAACTTTTCAGGGAAATTCTTCAGGAACGACTGATAAAAATAATCTACCCTTGTATTGCCGTGATGCGTGCGGATAAAATCTATTACGATCTCAGGCAAATTAGCTTTCCTCGCCATCTCGATACCTTTGCTTACATGCCTGATGATGATCTGTGCGCTTTCTTCGTAGGATAGTTTATCATGCGGATTGAAGCCCGCGCTCTGGTTCTCTATAAAGTATAAAGGATTTTCAAGCTTACCGATATCATGGTACAGGGCCCCTGCCCTAACCAGCAAAGCGTTGCCACCAATAGAATAAATGGCATTTTCAGCCAGGTTAGCCACCTGCAGCGAGTGCTGAAAGGTGCCCGGCGCAGTAAAGGCCAGTTCGCGAAGTAAAGGAGCATTGGTATTGGTCAGCTCGATCAGTGTAATATCCGAAGTGATGGCAAACACTTTTTCAAACAGATAGATCAGCGGATAAGCCAGCAGGGTTAACAATACGCTTACTACAAACGGTACAAAATCCATCCAGTCGATACTGGTAAAACTACCTTCGCGAATAAATGAAATCCCAATAAACGCCAAAAGATAGCCAAACGTAATGATCAGGGCCGATATTAGGAATTGTTCGCGTCGTATAAGGTTCTTGATACTGTAAATAGAAACCATCCCCGCCGTGATCTCGAAATAGGCGAACTCAAAACTATTCGGTACAAAAAAGCCGCCTATTAAAATCACCAGTATATGGATATTGAGTGCCAAACGGGTATCAAACAGTATCCTGATAATAATTGGTACGATACAATAAGGAATATAATACAGGTTGGGCAATTGCAGCCTGATGGCCAGCGATAAGGAAGCCAGCATGGCCGTAACTACCAATAATATAAGGCATACCAGCCTGTTGTCGTCATAAATATCCCGCCGGAAGAGATAAAGAAATACAACCAACAGGCAGATAACGATTGAAACCAGTAAAAACTGCCCCAGCAAAACCAGTGTACGGTCGCCATTTACACGGGCGTTATCCTCAAAAGCTTTCTTAAAGGACTCGAGTTTTTGATAAATAGCATCGTTGATCACCGAGCCTTTAGCAACAATCACCTCCCCTTTTTGTACCATCCCGCGGGTTTGCGATAAGCCGTCCAATACCTCCTTCTCCAATCTCGAGGTAAGCTTATCATCATATTTAAGATTATTTTGCAGTCGGTTTTGCACCAGGTCGAGCAAAAATGCTTTATCGATATCTTTTCGTTTACTTAGTTCCCGGTCGCAAAAAGCAAATGCCTTTTCTTTAGTAAAAAGGTCCGTTGTATTTGCATCTGTTGCTACATTTTTGTTCAGTATGGTGATAGGGTAATTCTGCTGACTCTGCTGATATTTTTGATTTAGCGTTAATATACCTTTATCATATATCTGTTTTATCAAATTCTCCCCCTCAAGCAGGTAACTCTGTTTCTTTCGGTCACTTATACCGGCGTTATGCCACTTTATTTCAAAATCATTTTTAAATCCGTCCGACTGGAGCTGGCCCATATCGGCATCCAATTGGTAAATTGGTATTACGCTATGCAGTGCAGCTTGCTGGTCACTCTCAATTTCCTGCTGGGTTTTAAGTATCGCAAAATTGTAGGGCGATTGCAGGTCTTTTTGCGTCCAGATGCGTCCGCGGTCATACTCATACCTGAATTTGGCCTGTTTGGGCAATGTTAATACGATCAGGCAAATACTGGCTGCCATCATCAAATACTTGACATTATCCGAGTACTTACGCAATATCGCCTGCTGGCGCGTGGTAGATAGTTTAGCCATTTATCCGTTTGTGGTATCCAAAAATAATATAAGTTTCTGTTATCTGCGGATTTTTCTTGTTTATATCAATACTTATTTGATATCTTTATGATATCAGTTTAAAATCACAACATCATGAATACCGAAAAAATTATCAACCCACCCTCTGGCTATGCAGCCTTCGCATTATTTTTAATATTGCTGGTCCTTACTGCCGCCGGTTTTGTATTTGAACAAATAGCTATTGCTGTGACTATGGTGGTGGTGAATTTTATTTTAGTACTCCCGGGCCTGGTTATAGTCAACCCAAACGAATCAAAAGTGCTCACGCTTTTTGGCAGATATATAGGCACTGTAAAACACGATGGCTTTTTTTGGGTAAATCCCTTTACCGTAAAAAAGAAAGTTTCGTTAAGGGCGTTTAACCTGAATGGTCAGCAATTGAAGGTGAACGACAAGGTGGGTAATCCCATTGAAATTGCCGCAGTAATTGTATGGCAGATAAAAGATACGGCCAACGCAGTTTTTGCAGTTGAAAATTATATACAATATGTAAGTATCCAAAGCGAAGCTGCGGTAAGGCATTTGGCTAACTCATTCCCCTATGATAATATTGAAGACGAAACAGCAAGTATAACCCTACGTGGTGGTGC
>JBEHXM010000030.1:0-41588 GCA_048498695.1 Bacteroidota bacterium | reverse complement strand
TGATACGATTCTATCGCCTCAAAAAATGGTACAAAATCATAATCTTTTGGCACCAGTAATTTGGATACATTACGGCAGCCCAGACCGTAATAATCAAAAATATCATGACCCAGTTTATGCAACTGTTCTGCGGTTTCATCGCCGGTCAGTACCGCTACGCTGTTGCGGTTTTTACGGATGATATTGGGCACTTTGCTGAAATAATATTCAAAGTAGCGCGAGGTGTTGTTGCTGCCTGTGGCAATAATGGCATCAAATTTCTCCAGCCTTTCTACAAATGTATATTGCTCTTTAAAGGCGGAGTCGATACTAACCAGCATGTTTAATACATACTTAATCAACCTGGCATCCTGGGTTGAAGATTTGATCAGTGCATGGTTCCCGGTAGCGAGCACACACAAAACATCATGAAAACCTACCAGCGGGATATTCCCCGCCAGTATTAAACCTATCTTTTTACTTTCTTTATCCGTATCAGGATCATAATTACTTAACCAGGTCAGCAAATCCTGTTTGTTCAGCATATTACCAATCGCCTTAACGGCTTGCTCAACACTCGCCGGGGTAAACCAGGCATTATAATGGTGCTCATCATTTATCAAAGCAAATAATTCCTCATCGGGGTAACTTAATTGCCCGCCTAACGTAGAAAGTACACCTGCTAAGTAGTTTATGTTAAATTTTGACATATAAATGGTAAGGGGGTAAACCCTTAAAGTGTTTTTTTGTTATATTTGCATACTTGTTTTAGTAAGGCAAAGGTAATTTAGAATATAAGATATTAAGAAGATATGGCGATTAAAATCACCGACGAATGCATAAACTGTGGGGCTTGTGAACCGGAATGCCCTAATAATGCCATTTATGATGCAGGCGCCGCCTGGCGTTTTTCGGACGGAACAGGCTTAAAGGGTGTTATCGATTTTGGCGATGGAAATACATTAAGCGCTGAAGAAACACAGGCTGCATTGTCTGACGATATTTATTATATCGTACCTGATAAATGTACAGAATGTGTGGGTTTCCATGATGAACCGCAGTGTGCTGCTGTTTGTCCGGTTGATTGCTGTGTGGATGATGAAGATGTGCGCGAATCAAAAGAAGAATTGCTGGCCAAGAAAGAATGGCTGCATATGAACGAATAATAAAAGGATCTTTTCTTTTAGGTGGGGGAATGTGTTACTTATACATTCCCCTATTTTTTTAATGAAATTTTTAACTTATCGTTGCGTTAAATAATTTTCTCACATCAAAATCCACCTGTGATAATGGAATATGGTATTTGTAATTTAGCCGTTATACCCTTAAGAGCCGAAGCAAGTGACAAGAGCGAACAAGTTTCGCAGGTATTATTTGGTGAAGCCTTTGAAATTGTAGAGTGGACCGAAAGATGGGTGAAAATTATTACCGCCAATGACCGGTACGAAGGCTGGATAGGCCGCCTGCAATTTGTAATGCTGGGTCATATCGACTTTAAGAACCTTCAGCAAAATCCGTCGCCAATTACTTATCGTGCAGTTACACAAGCCTGGAAAAAACCGGATAATACTGTATTATACTTGCCGGTTTGCAGTTCGCTGGTGTTTTTAAAAGGTACCACCTGCCGCATCAACAACGAAGAGTTTGAAATAATAGGGGAGATAGGTGAAACTGCCGGGCTGGATGTTACCGCCAAATCTTTTTTAAATACACCATACCTGTGGGGTGGCCGAACGCACTACGGTATTGACTGCTCGGGCTTTACGCAGGCTGTGTTTAAATTACAGGGAACTTCTTTAAAGCGCGATGCCTGGATGCAGGCCGAGCAGGGCGAGGTGGTCGACTTTTTAGCCGAAGCAAAATTGGGCGACCTTGCCTTTTTTGATAATGCTGAAGGCAGGATCACCCATGTAGGTATCATGCTGAATAACGAGCAGATTATTCACGCCTCTGGCCGGGTAAAGATCGACCGCATAGACAGCCAGGGCATTTATTCGGAAGAACAAAAACGCTATACCCACAAACTGCGGATTATCAAACGTATTTCCTTATAACAGGTTATTTAACTGTCCTGGAGTACTGATATGATGTTGCCCGAAGGATCGGTGAACCAGGCGATATCAGGTCCCATACCATCTCCTTTTACAATACCTTTTTCGTTGGTTTTCATATACTCCATGTCATAATGCTCAAAACGTACGCCTTTTGCCGTCAGCGTGTCAACTGTTTTTTCCAGATCGTCTACAGGGAAATTCAGAACAGTGAAAGAAGCTGGCGTATGATTGGGTTTTGGATAGACCATTATCTTTGCATCGCCTGTAACATGCAGTTCTAATATCGAATAGTTCTCGCCCATCGGTATCACTTTTACATCGAGCCCGAGTTTATCCTGGTAAAAGGCTTTTGCTGCATCAACATCATTTACTGAAAAGCTGCTGAATGCTTTTGAATCTTTAAACATAGGTATATGATTTGTGGTTAATAATGTAAAGGTACCAACAACAAACGGGCCTTATAAGTTTTGAACACGACAATATAGAGGGTGTGATGCGACAAGTTTACTTCAAAACTAAACGTCATTTCGATGAGCCATAAAGGAATTTGAATAGGGGCGAAGAGAAATCTTATACGTCCTGCAATTTTCACCAGTCGCTTGTATAAGTTTTCTCCTCTCCCTCCCCGCAAACCATCCCGGTTCGTCGAAAATAACATATTTATTAAATTATTTAGCCTGCATCATCGATATCAAATTACCACAAGTATCATCAAATACAGCGATGGTCACAGGCCCCATTGGGGTTGGCTTCATCGTAAATTTCACACCTAAATCTACAAGTCTTTGATATTCCTTCTCAATATCGTCAACTCCAAACATAGTTAGCGGTATACCTGCATTGAAAAGTATTTTCTGGAATTCTGCCGCTGCCGGTTTGCCTTCTATTTGTATCGCCGGGTTCCAGTTGGGCTCCAGTAGTATTTCAACTTCGTTCCCGCCTTCGGGTGATACAACCGTCAGCCACTTGGCATCGCCTGCGGGGACATCGTTTTTTTTGATGAAACCCAATATCCCGGTATAAAATTTAAGCGCTTTGTCCTGGTCGTCAACCAGGACACTGGTGATTATTACTTTCATGATGATATGATTTATTGCTTTTCAACAAACTCTATGATTGATTTACCGATAATATGAGTCCATCCTGCTTCAAAGCTGCTTCTTGCAAAGTCTTTATTGTCAGTTGGGAAAGTCTCCAGGCCTTCATGTGTCAGTTTAAGCCTTGTGCCATTTCCTTCGGGAAATAATTCAAAGGTAACAAAGGAATTACCGGGATATTCTTCATACCGCCAGCTGTATTGCAGCTTTTTGCCGGGTACCACTTCCGTTATTTTGCATAAGTGCACATAGCTTTTTTCTTTGCTTCCGCCAACAAAGCTGAATTCAAAACCCACTTCGGGTTTAAACTCTGCCAGGTCAAAATACCATTGTTTCATCTGTTCTTTGTCGGTAATAGCCTTCCATACCTTCTCAGTAGGGGCATTCATTGTTCTTTCAATTACAAATGGTTCAGCTTTCATTTCTTTTTTGGTTTTTTAATGGGTGGATTATTTTCTGTTGATAAGTCTTCCTGAGCAAGGAAGTTTTCCAGTGCATCTAATTTTTGCGTCCAGAAAACGCGGTATTGCTCTACCCAGGCCGATACTTCATTCAATTTTTGCAGTTTGGCCTCGCAATAGCGCTCACGCCCCTGTTGTTTGATAGTGATCAGTCCGCATTGGGTCAAAATTTTAATATGCTTTGAAATAGCAGGGCGACTCACATCAAATTGCTCGGCTACGGTATTTAAATTCAATGGTTTGTTGGCGATCATATTAATAATTGCCCTGCGCGTAGGGTCGGCAATAGCCTGGAATACATCTCTTCTCATCATGCTGATCGGAATAGTAACCGATCGGTTACAAACATATAAGAAACCATTCGGTTACGCAAATGTTTTGTGATTTTTTTATATCATTGCTTTATGAGCGATCAGCAGCAAGCAAATAATCCGCTTCATGGCAAAACATTGGAAGCTATCCTGGTGGCCCTGGTTGACAAATACGGCTGGCCCGAACTTGGCTATCGCATCAGGATCAATTGCTTTTTGGATAACCCAAGCATCAAATCGAGCCTTACATTTTTGCGCAAAACACCCTGGGCACGCAAAAAGGTAGAAGAGTTGTATATCAGCAGTGTTGCGGAATAATTCTTTGTAAATTTTTTATACCGTTTTAGCATTATAGCCTGTAAACCCCTAAATTGTCTCACCAATTATAACCTATTATGGCTAATATCAATTCAAAAGGGGCAGATCAGAATACTTTTGACGCTATCGTCATCGGTTCAGGAATCAGTGGGGGATGGGCAGCAAAGGAGTTGTGTGAACATGGTTTAAAGACGCTGGTGCTGGAGCGGGGCCGGGATGTTGTGCATTTGAAAGACTATCCAACGGCAACCAAAAATCCCTGGGATTTCCCGCACAGGGGAATAGAGCCTTTGGTCGTAAAAAAAGAAAACCCGATAGTAGAAAGATGCTATGCCTTCGGCGAATCCAGCGCGCATTTTTTTGTGAAGGATAAAGAGCATCCTTATATACAGGATAAGCCGTTCGACTGGATACGCGGCTACCAGGTTGGGGGCAAATCCTTGCTCTGGGCAAGGCAAACACAACGCTGGAGCAAATATGATTTTGAAGGCCCCGGCCGTGATGGATTTGCGGTAGATTGGCCCATCCGCTATGATGATATAGCGCCATGGTATAGTTATGTTGAGAAATTTGCTGGGATAAGCGGCAATCACGACGGGTTGGATACCTTGCCTGATGGTGAGTTTCTACCGGCCTGGGAAATGAATGCGGTTGAAAAAACAATGTCGCAGCGGATAATGAGTAACTATAAGGATAGGCATGTGATCATCGGCCGGTGTGCGCATTTAACGCAGCCAAAAGAGATCCACCTGCAGCAAGGTCGTGGTCAATGCCAGGCACGCAGTTTATGCGAACGCGGATGCCCTTTTGGGGGATACTTCAGTTCTAATGCGTCAACTATACCCTGGGCTGCCAAAACGGGTAATATGACCCTGAGGCCAAACTCTGTTGTTCATTCCATTATTTATGATGAGAAAAAGGGAAAAGCTACAGGTGTAAGGGTAATCGATTCTCATACTAAAGAAGCCACGGAATATTTTGCGAAGATCATTTTTGTAAATGCAGCGGCACTAAACACCAATTTGATATTGCTAAATTCAACCTCATCCCGTTTTCCAAATGGGTTGGGTAATGATAGTGGCATACTGGGTAAATATGTTGCTTTCCATAATTACCGGGGAACATTGTCTGCGACAATGGATGGATACCTGGATTCATATTATTACGGTCGCAGACCTTGTGCAGTGATGATGCCTAATTTCAGGAATGTGCACAAACAGGAGATGGATTTTCAGCGGGGCTACATGACCTTTTACTCTGCTACCCGGCCAGGCTGGGGACACCAGGTTGACGGCGCCCAGATAGGGGGCGATTACAAGGATAATATTGCCGAAGCGGGGCCATGGGGTGTCTATATGATGATGCAGGGAGAAACCATACCAAAAGAAACCAATCATGTAAGTTTAAGTACAGATCAAAAAGACGCATGGGGGATTCCTCAGTTGAAGATCTCTGTAGATTACGATGATAACGATGTACGCCTGCTAAAAGATTTTTTAATGCAAGGTGCAGAGATGCTGGATAAAGCAGGTTGCAAAAACATTACCAGCCATGATAGTAAACAGGCCCCCGGACTGGATATACATGAAGTTGGCGGTGTAAGAATGGGTAAAGACCCCAAAACTTCGTTACTGAATAAATGGAACCAGTTACATCACTGTCAGAATGTGTTTGTGACCGATGGTGCCTGTATGACTTCAACCAGTACACAGAATCCATCGCTGACTTTTATGGCCATAACGGCCCGCGCTGCCAACCATGCGGCTGAGGAGTTGAAGAAAGGAAATGTATGAGCAAAAAACGTAAAAATACCCGGCTTATAACGTAAAAACACTTAATAAATAAAATTCCTTACCGGCTAATTTTATCCTGATCTAAATTGCCTCTTGCTGTTTAAAAAAAATGGTTCAGCAAAAAGCATCAAAAAACGGGATCAGGTTTTAGCCATGTTAAACAATATTGCTTTAAATATAGTTGTCGCCCTTGTATTTATTTACCTGCTATACAGCTTGCTGGGGACTTTGATACAAGAGATCATTGCAACAAATATCGGCCTGCGCGGTACTATGCTGAAAAAGGCCATTAAACGTATGCTGGATGATGATACCAATAGTTCAGAGCATAAATTAAGCACCTCCTTTTACAAACACCCGCTTATAAAATATTTAGGCGACGGATCGTGGCCCTTAAGCAAAAAACCGGCTTATATTGATCGTCAAACATTTTCAAAAGTTATTATTGACTTGTTGCGAGGCCCGGGTTTGAAGCCTGGCGACCCTTTATCGCCGCCAATTCAATCCAGCCTGGATGCCAAAAAAATAACCTGGCCGTTAATGGCCGATATTGATAAGGAGACATGGAGTTATTTGAATTCCATCTGGATAGACGCTGAAGGCGATGCACAAAAATTCAAGGCCCTTTTGGAACAATGGTTTGACGAAATGATGGATAGGGTAAGCGGCTGGTACAAAAAGTATACGCAACTGATTTTACTGTTCGTGGGTTTAGCTATTGCCGTTGTTTTTAATGTGGACACCTTGCAGATCGTATCCGTGCTTCAAAATAACCCGACAGTGAGAGATCAGGTGATCGCACAGGCTAATACTTTTGTTAAAGATCACCCCAACATGGATAGTGAAATAGCACAAACTCAGGCAAAAATAAAGACTGAGATTTTGGCCGGTCGGAAAGACAGCCTTCAGCAAGTTTTGAAGGAAGACACGGTTGTGAAGTACCTGGGCAATAAACTAGTCAAACAGGCTTCCGGCCTCGTCAATAACGATATTGGTAAAATGAACAGTGTATTAGCTATTGGCTGGAGCAAGGGTTTTTTGAATGAAAAAATAGACGAACGGGCAATCATCGGGTGGCTGATCACCGCGTTGGCCATTTCACTGGGAGCTCCGTTTTGGTTTGACCTTTTAAATAAGCTTACCCAATTGCGCGGATCTATTTCTACAGGAAGTGTTAAACCTCAGCCAAATGATACCGTTAAGAAAACACAATAGCCTTTGATCAAACTTTCTTTGGAGGCAGATCAAATGCCTGGGCATCATGCTCAAAATGGCCTTTGTGCGAACCGTCACAGAACGGTTTATTTGCTGACAGGCCACAACGGCAAATAGAAACGATGGTGCGGCCTTGCAAGCCGTAGTTGTTTCCCTGCATATCTACTATTTCGAAGTCGCCGTCAATTTTTACTGATCCGTTACTGTTTATGGTGAGTTTGGTTGAAGCCATGTTTATTATGTTTTGCCGCAAATGTAATAATCTATAGTTATTAAAATATTATAATTATTTTGAGCTTTAATCCAAAGAGCTTACCTGATTGTATGAAGAAATTACTTGCGGCATTATTCCTTTTACAAGCTTTTTTTTGCTGCGCCCAAAATCATATAGCCCAACTGCCCGTGTTGAAAGAGGGTATTGAACAGGTAAAACCCGCCGATTGGTTAGTGAAAAAAAACAATACTCATGCGGATGTTTACCGAAGTGCAGACGGGAAAGACATCATATTGTATAATGGCCTGTTAAAAAGAAGTTTCAGGATACAGCCTAATGTGGCATGTGTGGACTTTGTAAACCTTAGCAACGGCGAACAGATGCTGCGTGCGGTTGAGCCGGAGGCCAGGCTAACTATAAATGGTAATAACGTTAACGTAGGAGGTCTTTACGGCAAAAAACAAAAAGCTTATTTGTTAAAGGAATGGACTGACAGTTTAAAGGCCGATCACAGGGATTTTCAGTATGAAGGTTTCACAGTTTCTTCAATTCAGCCTTATATAAAATGGAAGCCCCGTTTATGGGCGTCCAACCGGCAACAGCCAAAAGGTAAAACGCTTACCTTCATTTATTCATCAAAGACCCATGGATTAACGAACCTGGTAGTTAAGGTAAACTATGAGCTCTATGATGGTATCCCGCTTATTTGTAAATGGTTAAGCATAGAAAATAATGGGAAAGAGACTGTCCGGGTAGACCAGGTGGTAAATGAGCTACTTGCAACGCCGGAAGAAGAATCGGCAGTGGTTGGGAAAGTTGATGAGATGAAAAAGCCGCATAGTATTTACATCGAGAGTAATTATGCTTTTAATAATGCGATGAAAGCCGATTTGTCCGATCAAACAACGCATTGGAAAGCCGACCCTTCATATACTTCGCAGGTTAACTATGATTTGAGCACGCCGTGTTTGCTGGAAGTGTTTCCTGCAGCTGGTATCGGTATAAAACTAAAGCCTGGCGAAACCTTCAGATCTATCCGCACCAATGAGTTATTACTGGATAGCTATGACCGTGAGCGCAATGGATTGGCGCAGCGAAAAATGTACCGCACTATTGCGCCATGGACTACCGAGAACCCCATTTTTATGCACTTGGTCAGTTCTGATCCGGTGAAAGTGAAAAGCTGTATTGATCAATGCGCGGCGACAGGTTATGAAGGTTTAATATTAAGTTTTGGAAGCGGCCTGAATATGGAAGACACATCCGCCGCTAACATTTCAAAATTTAAACAGCTGGCAGACTATGCGCATCAAAAAGGCATTTTAATAGGCGGATATTCTTTATTTAGCAGCCGGCGGATCAGTGATGAGGATGATGTGATCGACCCCAAAACTGGAAAGCCTGATGTGAATGCCATGTTTGGTCATGCGCCCTGCCTGGGCAGCAAATGGGGACTGAATTACCTTGCTGAAATAAAGTATTTTATTGCACATGCCGGTTTTGATATTTTTGAAAATGACGGGCCATATCCCGGTGATCTTTGCGCTTCGACCACACATCCGGGACATGAGGGATTAAAGGATTCGCAATGGCGGCAGATGGAGTTGCAGAAAGGATTATATCGTTGGTTAAATGAACGTGGGGT
This sequence comes from Bacteroidota bacterium, assembly GCA_048498695.1. Lineage (GTDB taxonomy): Bacteria > Bacteroidota > Bacteroidia > Sphingobacteriales > Sphingobacteriaceae > Mucilaginibacter. The sequence continues at coordinate 32,501 of JBEHXM010000030.1, read as the reverse complement.
GTATGTAAATGCGCCCGATTGGTATTTTTTAGATGGTACTAATAAGATTGCGCTGGGGTACCGGGAAGTAAATTTTTCGCTGCCGCGTGAGCAGCAGGTAATATTAAACCGTCAGAATATTTTTGACGGAACCTGGGAAAAAACGCCATCGATGGGCTGGGGCTTTGTACCGTTAACGGAATACCAGGGAGGCGGAGCCGCGGCAACACTGGAACCACTGAGCGCACACCTGGATGCTTACGAAAAATTGATGATGCAGTATTATGGCTCGGGTGTTCAGGCTTGTTACCGGGGGCCGCGGCTTTATGATACTGAAAAAACAAAAGCGTTGGTAAAGCGCACTATCAGCTGGTATAAAAAGCACCGGGATATTCTTAATTCTGATATCATCCACCTTCGCAGGGCCGACGGGCGAGATTGGGATGGCATATTACATGTTAATTCCGGGTTGAAAGAAAAAGGACTCGTAATGCTTTATAACCCGCTTAAGTATAAAATACAACGAGACATACAATTGCCTCTTTATTACACAGGCATAAAAGGGGTTGCGAAGATTAGCGCAGAGAACGGACTTCCCAAAAACTATCCACTGGATAAAGCGGATAATGTCAGATTGAAGATAGAGATACCGGCAGAAGGTTATACCTGGCTGCTAGTTGAATAAGTTTTAGACAAAAAAGACCAAAGCCGAATTAAAAGCTTTCCACCTTGGTCTTTTAGTTTTTGCCTTAAAATCCGCTATCGTCTAAGGCAAAATCTACTTTACGGTCTTTCCATTTGCCTTTGGTAAAATCCGGGAACTCCTGCGGCTGGTTACCGGTAGCTATTGATTTTTCTGAAAGCGGCGTGATCACACTCATGGTTACTGAGTCATACACATCAATAGGAGTAGGGCCTTTTTTCTTTACGGCCTCAACAAAGGCATTAAATACAAACCAGTCCATACCCCCATGCCCGGCACCTGAGGCCTTGTCTTCATATTTTTTCCAGAGCGGATGGTCATATTTATCAAACCACTCTTTTGCCGGGTCCCATTCGTCCTCGGTTTTTGATTTCCCTTCAATGTATACTGATTGGGCAACATCCATCCAGATACCTTTGGTTCCCTGTACTCTGAAGCCTAATGAGTAGGGCCGCGGCAGGTGCGTATCGTGACTCAGTAATACTGTTTCGCCATTGGCGCAATTGATCACGGTAGTCGTAACGTCGCCATCCTTAAAATTGATCTTTGCGTTTGGATTACCGGGCGATAGTTCCTCTACATAGGTATTTAAACCTCTTGATTTTGAGGAGAAGGAAACCAGGTTGGTAAAACGGTTCCCTCTGTTGATGTTGGCATAGTGCATCATTGGTCCGGCGCCATGTGTTGGATAAATATCAGCATTACGGTCAATATTAAACTGGGTACGCCATTGCGCTTCACTCAAGGCTTTTGGGCCAAATTCTACCCCATGCCCATAAAAATGCTTACCATCATTAAACAATACGCCTCTTAAATTGTGCTGGTAACCCCCTTCCAAATGGATCACTTCACCGAATAATCCCTGCCGAACCATGTTTAAGGCCGCCATTACATCGCGGCGGTAACAAACATTCTCTAAGGTCATGTAAGGTATACCTGTTTGTTCTGATGTTTTCACAATATCCCAGTGATCATCGACAGATAAGCCGGCAATCACCTCGCAGCCGACATACTTCCCGGCTTTCATGGCATCAATAGCCTGCGGGTGATGGAACTGCCAGGGTGTAGCAATGATCACCGCATCAATGTCTTTTCTTTCTAATAAACCTTTATAAGCATCAATGCTACCTGTATATTCTTTAGGTAACTTTTTACCTGCTTTAGTAAACTGCTCGCGGCAATATTGCAGGGAACTTTCCTGCGTATCGCAAATAGCTACAATTTCTACATCATCGCGCAACAGGCCTTCACCGACATGGTTACGGCCCCTCAAGCCTACACCGATAAAGCCTAATCTTACTTTCTGTGTCTCTGCAAAAAGCGAACCTGTTGGCAGAATGGTTAATCCTGCAGTCGCCAATGCGCCTTGTTTAATAAAATCTCTGCGGTCCATAATTAATATGCTGGTTTATATTAGTTTATTATTTATTCAGCTGTGTTTTCACCCGTTACTGGCGCTGCCTCTGTTTGGTGAAGATCAAAGATCAGTATTTCATTAGGGCCTTTTTTGAGCCACGGCGCAGGGCAATAAAGCCTTTTCTGCGGACCGATATCCCAATACCTGCCTAAATTATGTCCGTTCACCCAAATCACGCCCTTCTTGTATTTACTAAGGTCGATGTAAGTATCAGCCACCTTATCCAGGTTAAAACTGCCTTTGAAAAAGAAACCGCTCCGCTGCGGGTCTGTTGCCGAGGGCTTTAATGAACTGATATATTGATTATCGAATGGCAGTTTGTAAATGTCCCAGTTCATTAATGTCATACCGTTTAGCGTTACCCTGTCGGTGATGCCTTTCCTGTCGATCATAAACTGGGCGAAATTGATATGGCCCATGCCCTCCACAAATATCTCGAGCACCGGGTCCTTTACATCTGATTTAGGCAGGTCGATAGTCCACTTACCACCATCGCGCTCTACTTTGTCAATGTATTTGCCATTTAAAAACACCATGGCATAGTCATGCGGCTCGGTGATGGTCAGCTTGCCGCTCTTATGCCCAATCAGTTTGGTTTTATATAGAATATAACCCGAGGATTGGTCAAGCGCCTCCATTGGTACGGGCTGCGGAGATCTCACCGGCAAAGGCAGGTTATTCCAGACCGATGAAAACACCTGCATTTTAACTTCCGGGATAGAAATGGTTTCTTCCGGCTTAGGCACATCGGGTATTTTATATTTTACATATTGAGCGATCAGCTTACGCAGCGCGTAGTATTTAGGCGTAGCACGGCCCTTTTCATTAATAGGTGCGTCATAATCGTAACTGGTTATATCAGGCTGGAACTGTGTAGGTGAGAAGGCATTGGCCCCGGCAGTAAACCCAAAATTGGTGCCGCCATGTATCACGTAGAAGTTGAAAGACCGCTTGGTATTCAGTAAAAACCTTACTTGTTTCAGCAGGTCGGCAGTATCCGGGCGGTTCCATTTTTCACCCCAGTGCGTCAGCCAGCCGGGATACGTTTCGCTGCTGAAGGCAGGTACATTGGGGTTACGTTTTTTAGCCTGGTCAAAATCTGCTTCACTGCCACCGCTGTCAAGGCCAATTGCTGCGCCGTCAATGTTCCCGGCTTCGAGCATAAATGCCGTGGGGCCATCCGCTGTATAAAATGGGACATTGATGCCGTTCCTTATCCATATTTTTCTTAATGTTTCCAGGTAAGTTTTATCATTGCCATAGCTGCCGTATTCATTTTCTACCTGCATCATTAATACAGGGCCGCCATTGGTACATAGCAATGGCTTTACAATAGCAGCAAGCTTTACCATATATCTTTCGGCTGCGGCCATGTAGCGCGGGTCCATGCAACGTATTTTGATGTCGGGGATTTTGAGCAGGTAGGACGGCAGGCCGCCAAAATCCCATTCGGCGCAAACGTAAGGGCCGGGACGGACGATCACCCACATGCCTTCCTGCTGACATATTTTTATAAATTCCGCAATGTCGTGATTGCCTGTTTTAAAATCGAACACTCCGGGTTTACTTTCATGATAATTCCAGAAAATGTATGCAGCTATGGTATTGCACCCCATAGCCTTCGCCATCTGTATGCGCTGGCGCCAATATAGCCGGGGTATCCTGGCCGGATGCATCTCGCCACTAATGATCTGCAATGGCTTTCCATTTAATAAAAACTCACTTTTTCCTAATGAGAATGTATATTTTTGAGTCTGCGCTGATGCTGTTCCGGTTACAAAAACACTGGAAAAACCGAGTAACAATAAAAAAAGTAAACCGACCGTTTTTTTCATGTTTACAAGTTAGCGGAATGCTGTTTAATATTTATATTATTGGCAGGAATATTTCTAAATTTATAGAAAGCTAATTTATATATTTTCTGCGATGTGTACGTGCACATCGCGGAATTGCGTTGAAATATTTATCAACATTAAATACCAAATGGAAGACAGATCCCTGCAGATACCACTTTTACAGGCTATAAATAAAAATACATCCATAGCAGATATTTCTGCTATGCTTGACGGGCAGGAAAAAAATTTGATCGATATTGAACCCTGGCCCGTGCCCGGATATTATGTTTTGCCGGAGGTTTCATTTAGCATAGCACATAGCAAAGATTATATTTATATAAAATATGATGTGAAAGAAAACGAGGTGCTGGCCAGGTATAAACAAATAAACGACCCGGTTTATAAAGATAGCTGCGTTGAATTTTTTATTGCTTTTGATGATGATAAAAATTATTACAATATAGAATTTAACAGGCTGGGAACCTGCCTTGGGCGTTTCGGTCCCGACAGAGAAAACCGGACTGCCCTTCCGGTAGAAGTATTGCAGACAATACGCTACGACCGTTCGTTAAAGCAAATGACAGGTACCGGTGAAATGGTTATCAACTGGACATTGACCGTGGCCGTGCCTGTAAAGGTTTTCTGTTTTCATAAGATCAACTCCATACAACATAGAAAAAGCAAAATGAACTTTTTTAAATGCGGGGATGATCTTTCGCAGCCACATTACCTGGCGTGGAACAATATCGAATCGCCCGAACCTGATTTTCATCAGCCGGCTTTTTTCGGCAAGGCAGAGTTTATGTAAGGTAATTAAAGCCTCTTTTGGAGATTATCTTTTACACCGCTTTCCCATTCATCTTTCAGTATGCTGAGGATGATCGAGTCGCGGCGGCCACCATCTTCCAGCCACATATTGCACCTCAATATGCCTTCCACTGTACATCCGATGCTTTTCATGGCGGCTATGCTGCGCTCATTCCGGGCATCAGCCCTGAATTCAACCCGCATCATTCCCAGTGTTTCAAACGCAAACTGTAACAGCAGGAACTTACAATGCTTATTTAATCCTGTTCCCCTGAATTTTTCGCCATACCAGGTATAACCCAATTGCAGCATATCATTATCGGGCTGGATATCATAAAAACGTGTGCTGCCTGCATAGGTGTTAGTTTTCTTGTCGAATACGATAAAAGGATATTCCCTGCCGGCGACCCGGTTATCCAATGCGGTTTTAATATAGTTGCGCATTCCCTGTTCCCCCTTTGCACTTTTGTGCGAGTATACCCAGGTATCCGGCTCGTTTAAGGCATAGGGGAGTAAAAATTCGGCATCAGTTTCTTTAAGCGGTCTTAATTGTACATTTTCGTCTTCTAAAACATATTCGCTTAAGCGGTCATATTGCTTTTTCATTGTGCGAGTATAGCAATTCGACAGCTTTATATAAAGTAAAATCTTTGCAGAATAAGCCAGCCTGTTATTAGGAGCAAACTCCTACAGTTCATAAAACCGCTTATTGCTTAATTGACGGTTGTATTTAATGGTGGGGGAGATTTGCGGCGACGTGCCCTTAGTTTTACGATCTGGTATATCATCCCTGCAAAATAAAGCAATGCTAATACCGAAAGCCCGTTCTGAATAATAGGAGCATTGGGGCCATCCGCAATTGGCTGACTGATAGGCAACCTGGTCAGTGTTTCAACAATAGCCGGTATGCACGACAGGAAAATAGTAGTTGAAAGGAAGATGATCTGTACATAATCGGCCAGCTTGCCAAATATTCGCAATGACCGTACATATATACCCAGCGGTAATAAAATTAAAATAATAATAGCTACATAATGGCCGGGGGTGAAGTGCCCGGTTTTCATGATAGGGAAGCCGGTGATGCAGGTAATAACAGTTAACCAGATGTATGCCTTGCCGGAACCTGTTCCTGGTATTATTCTGCCGGACTGATATAAAGCATAGAACGCTGCAATTAAGGCAAATACACTGATGGAGGTGTGGATGATACCGAGGATAGAAAGGTGGTTGGGTGTGATCATAGTATTAAAGTTTAGAGGTTAACGGATAATTAATAACCGGTATACTGGCTATGATTGGTTGTGATAAGCACAATTTAGGATAAAGATTTGAAAATATGCTATCTATATATAAAAAATAAAAAGCCCGTTCGGGAAACGGACAGGCTAATATGATTTTTTTTCGGGGAATTATTATTATTTACGGATTATCCGCACTTACGTCCTGCGCCAGGGTGGCATCATCCGGTGTTTTGCCAAGATCATTATCCAATACGTATAGTGCATCGTCCTTGGCATTGGGACCACCAGCAACTTTTATTTTTGACAGCAGATCCATGGCCAGCGTTTCTTCTTCGGTTTGTTCTTTTACAAACCACTGCATAAAATTCCAGGTCGCCCAGTCCTTTTCGGCCATGCTCATATCTACAATGCTGTAAATAGCCGTGGTGTTTTCCACTTCCGATTTGAATACTTTTTCAAAGCAATCGTTTACACTGGTAGGGTCGGCGCCGGGAGCGGGTATTTCTGTTACCACTACTTTTGCACCCCTCTTTAAAATAAACTCCAGTATTTTCATCATGTGGTTACGCTCTTCGTTAGCATGCCTGAAGAGAAAATTGGCTATGCCGTCATATCCTTTTTCGCTTGCCCACGAGGCGTAAGCAAGGTATATCTGGGCATTGGAAGCCTCGTTGGTCATTTGCTGGTTTAATGCTTGTGCAAGGGTAGGTGATAATCGGTTCGTTTCCATAAAAAGCTTAACTAAAATGACGAAGAATAGTTTTCAAATTACCTGTAATTTTTTCGATTTAGTTGAACCCAGGCCAACCGGGAATTAATTAATCAGGCAACCATTAATCGCCATTGTCCGTCTATGCTAAAGTTAGATCAATAGATATTTAATGGATCATCTTATCCTAAAACAAAACCCAATTGTGATTTGGCTGTTCGGATTATCCGGTGCAGGAAAAACCACGATAGGGTCATTATTAAAACAGAAACTGCAAAACAATGGCTTTAACACTATCACATTGGATGGTGATGAGCTAAGAAAAGGAGTTAATAGTGATCTTTCCTTTAGTGATGCGGACCGCGAGGAAAATATCAGGAGGGCGGCCGGGATCGCAAAAATGATGGTTAATAATAACAGTATAGTGATCTGTTCTTTTATAACCCCACTGCAAAAACACAGGGATGTGGCATCGGATATCTTAGGCAATAGTTATTTCGAAGTTTTTGTTGATTGTCCTTTTGATATTTGTTGCCAGCGGGATACAAAAGGTTTGTATAAAAAAGCTCAAGAAAACAAGATCACAGATTTTACCGGGGTAAGCTCAAATTTTGAGCAGCCGGCAGATCCGCACCTGGTTATCTATACAGCGAATGAGCCTGCTGTTGTGAGTATGGAGAAAGTATACAATAAAATTATTCCCCTGATTAAACCACTTTACCCATCAACGGATCAGTATAGCTGGGTTTCCCAGTCTCCACCCGGCCCGCATATCTCTTTTCAAACGATCCATGACCAGTTATCCTGACACTGAAATCGTACCACTGATGGCTTTTATCCAAATCTAAAACCAGGTTTGCTTTGCCCGATGCAGGCAGCGTTTTTTTATAGTTATTGCTTTTATAAGCATGATCGGTTATTTCAATGGTTTGAGGCTTACCGCTTTGATTAGCTATAGTTACCATTACGTTGCCCGTGAGCTTTTTATTATCGGTAAGCGCGTTCTGATAAGTGAAATCAATATTAACAGCAGGGTCTTCAGCATTGCCTTTAAACTCGCGGAAAAAACCGTTGGGGCCATAAACCCTTAAATGGTAGTTTTTATCTTCAAACTCATGCAGCGGCCACCGATCGCTTAAGCTATCGCCGGCTGTTAAACCATAAGCCCAGGTGCGCAGATTCTCAAACTTTCCATCCGTATGGAGATAGCTCCCTGGTGCGTATACATTAAATGGTGCACCAACAGCTTTATCGCCCCATACCTTATTACCAGAGGTGAATTTTATTTCAAATGCTGTTTTAGCGGAGTTGAGATTACCATCTACATATAATTCATAAGGCAGGGCGCAGGATGGCCGAATGCCTTTTTCCTGCTGTGGCATATAGGGTGAAGCCTGTGGATCATGGTTGATCAACCCGACCTCTTCTTTAGTGAGCAGTTTATAATCATCAGGCAGTTTTTTGAACTGAGCTTTGTGAATACCTTCGAGGAAAGGATCTTTTTTCACAAATTCGGGATTGGCGATTTGCTCACCATTATAAGGCCTGAATACCGAAGTAAGATCGCCGCAAACTGTACGACGCCAATCACTGATATTTGATTCTGTTACTTTTTTACCGGTTTTTTTCGATAAAAAATGTTCTAAAAATTGCAGGGTAGAGGTATGGTCAAATACTTCCGAGTTGACGTAACCGCCTTTGCTCCAGGGCGAAGCGATTACCAAAGGTACACGGAAGCCCAACCCTATAGAGCATTCCCGGTCAAATTTATCCGGGAAGCCTTTTCGTTCCTGTTCCTGCTCAAGGGTTACAAAATCAACGCGGGTATCCAAACCTTTCGAAACAGCGCCCGTACCGGGTTTATGAGAATGTGGTGCGGTAAATGGCGGTACATGGTCAAAGTAGCCGTCATTTTCGTCGTACGCTAAAATAAAGATGGTTTTTTTCCATACTTCAGGGTTTTGCGTCAGAATATCAAATACTTCCGATAAATACCAGGCACCATACCAGGCCGAGCTTGGATGATCGCTGAAATGTTCGGGTGCGGTCAGCCATGATACGGTTGGCAAATGCCCGCTTTTTACATCCTCCCTGAACTGGTGCAATACATCGCCCTTTGGCACCTGTACTTCCCGTTCTGTCCCGTTATCATCGTATTTTAAAGTCATTAACTCCCGATGGTGAGGATCGTTCGCATTGGTATTAAAAGCCTTCAGATGCAGGCTCTTTTCGTGATCCGACAGTTGATCAAACTGGCCGGGTTTGTAAGTTTCTTTTTCCTTTTTAACACCTTCCAGATAATTCTGCAGGTCTTTCAACTGGTGTTTCAGATGGTCAATATGTGCATCTCCGGCAGGTAAGGCGGCAATCTTTTTTTGAAGATCATCGATCATGGCCGGTAATTGGGTCGTCCTTTTCTCCAACGCTTCAATATGCTTTGGGTGCAGATGGATGTTGTACTGACCGAAAAATTCCAGCGGGTTATCCTGAAAATTGGATAACCAGGGATCTTCCTCACCATCAAACCCCGTGTCAATAGCTACCTCATTCTGGTAGCATTTCCATGATATGCCTAATTCATCCAGACGTTCGGGGAAAGTTTTCCATTTCAGGGTGCCGTAGTCCATATCCTCATTCCAAACATGTGCCCTTGAGTTTTCGTGCTGCTCTTCCCGTACTGTACCCGACCAGAAGTAAAGTCTGTTAGGATTGGTGCCGGTTAACGAGGAACAAAAATTCTGGTCGCAAATGGTAAAAGCATCGGCAAGCGCATAATAAAATGGAATATCCTCACGGTTATGAAAGCCCATTGTTAAAGGCATGTGACTATATTCTTTAATGCCGTTCTTTTTGACATTCAGCCATTGGTCAAATTTGCCATCGTTGCGGGCGTTCACCTGGTTGGCCCATGAGTGCGGGAGCGAGCTCATCCAGGTAGCTTTGGTGTTTTTTATATCAAGATGGAAAGGGGCGTAGGTTTCACCTTCGGTATTGGATTGCAGCCATACCTTGTTTTTGTTTGGCAGATCAATAGCGCGCGGGTCGTTATAACCACGAACACCCTGCAGGGTGCCATAGGTATGATCAAAGGAGCGGTTCTCCTGCATCAAAATCACAATATGTTCGGCATCCATGTAAGTGCTTCCCTCCGGGGCATTGATAGCCATTGCTTTCTGGATAGAAGCAGGTATTATATTGACCATGCCGGTAGCACCGGCTAATAAGGCTGCTTTTTTAAGAAAATCTCTGCGTGTATTGGTCATAGGAATTTGTTAATGTTCAAATATAATGATGTACAGATTTTACTGTGTTAAGATAAAATTATTTATCAGTAAACATCTGCACTAATGATAGTTGAATAAAACACCCTGTAATTTGACAAACGCATTTGACAGAAATAATAGTTTATTCAATGTTAATACAATAACAACAGAATGTTAAATTTCGTATTATTGCCTGTTTGGTAATAAAGGCTGCACCAATCAGCCCTTACCTGATCCTTAAAACCTAAAAATGTTAAATAAGAAATCGGTAATTCTTCGGATATTACTATTTACGGCTTCTATCTTAATTTTAATTATCCCTGATATCTTAATAAATGATAATAAGCATGTATTAAATTTCTGTTTATCGGTTGCTTCCAAGATCTGTTTATTTTTATTTTTTGGATTGCTATTATTAAGACTTACACGTTCCTATTTCCGGGCTTATCTGATTCTCGGGATTCCCTATCTGATATCCTCGATCATTGAAAGCTTCAACATTATCATCTTACGTAATTATATCACTGCAGATAACATTGTATCATTATTAAACGCATCAGTAAGTGAGATACGGGAGTTCTATTCCGGCTTTAAGATCTATTTTATTTTGCCTTTAATCTTAATCATTGCTTTCTGTCTGATCCTTAGAGCATTCCGATCAATACCCTATGAGGCAAAATATAAAAGACGACTGATCCCATTGGCGTTCGCCGCGATCATGATCTCGCTTTCGATCTCAGTTGTAACTCTATACAGGACTGGCAATATTTATTCGGGGAAAAATCTGAAGGAAAATTTGTTCGGGAATTTCTACCTGCATCAGCATCCGTTTAACCTGTTAAATGAAAGCTACATATTCGCCAAAATTAAAATAAGTACCTATAAATACCGGGCGCAGCATGACAATTTTAAGTTTGAAGTATTAAACCCTACAGACACTGTTAGGCCCAAATTGGTGATCTTTATTATTGGCGAACGGATGAGAGCTGCTAACTGGTCGCTCAATGGCTATAAAAGAGAAACAACCCCAAATTTGCAAAAGGTTCCTGATCTGATCTCGTTTAGTAAAAATTATTCCAACTCTAATTTTACCTATGGCTCTATACCATTGATCATTACACAAGCTACACCTAAAAGTCCCGTGCTTGCTCATTCGCAAAAATCTGTAGTGTCATTGTTTAAAGAAGCCGGGTTTGAAACGACATGGATATCCAGCCAGTATTTATTTGATATAGTTGATGAAAGGAAAGTGCCCGATCATGTATACGAATTATATAAAAAACCGCATACCGACATGGACGTTCTCCCTGTTTTTGATTCGGTAATCAACAAAAAGACGACTAAAGATCAATTTATAGTAATTAATTTGTTAGGTGGTCATGGTGGCGTCCCTGCCCAATTTAACGTCTTTAAACCCAATGACAGCCAGAAGGATTATCCTATCACTATGCAGAACGCGCCCATATTTATCAACTCTTATGATAATATGATCCTTTTACAGGATTATGTGCTTGCAGAAATAATGAACCGGGTGTTAAAGCAAAATGTTTCTTCGGTGGTTATGTTTACTGCTGATCATGGGTGTAATTTGTTTGATAACGGGAAAGCCTTATTTGGTTATGGCTCTGCTCACCCTACTGAAAACGAGGCACATGTTCCCATGCTTGTTAGCCTTTCAGGTAAGTTTATTGAACGCAACCCGGGTAAATACAAAAATTTGATCAGTCATAAAAATTTAATAACCACCAATAACGACTTGTTTTATACCGTTGCCGATCTTGCCGGTATCAGGTATAAATACTATGATAAACGCCTAAGTATTTCGGATTCCGCTTATGTTGAACCTCCGTCCAGGTTCTTATATATCAACGGTAAGGTGATTGAGTACAAAAATAAGTGAGTTTTTTGATGTGCAGATGTGAGGATATGCAGATGTGCAGATGAATTTTAAATAAGAAACCCCATTGGAGATTACAACTATCGTTTGGAAAAATACTCTTCGCACAAACCAAAAGAAAGGGTCATTCCGTTACCGCCCAAGCCGTTGATGACGGTTACACCAGGCTCCGTCTCGACGATCAGTTCTGTTTGACCATTCATCATTTTGGGATAAATGCCATTCCATGATTGCATCAGTTTCCAGTCCTTGAAATTGGCAAATGTATGCAGATAATCAGTGATCAGGTTATTAATAAACGCTTTGTCAAAAGGGTCGTGTACCAGGCCATACTCATGTGAGTCGCCTATGGTCAGTTCGCCACCGCCGTTTTGTGAAACCATTACGTGAATACCCCATTTAAGATATTCGGCATATTGTTCTTCATAGCGTTTGCGTAATTGGGGCAATGAGGCCGCTACCTGGAAACCCGGATAATGGATCGTAGATAAACCACCACAAAGCGAAGGCCCGATCCGCCAGCCATCAGGCTGGGCTACCAGGCGCATCATTTGCAGCTTGCATTTGGTGATATTGGTTGCCAAAAACAATTCAGGGTATAAAGTTTCAAAATCAGCACCGCCGCAAACGAATATTTCATCTGCCTCCCAGCTACGATGGCCAGAGATCACTTTGGGATAGGCTATCCGATTGATCGCCGTATTCCAATGAAATTCGACATCATATTTTTCTGCAAGATATTTGGCTATTTGTGCTATGGCTACCCTCGATTCTATGATCATTTCCTCGCCGCTCCATAAAGCACCTTTTAAGCCATTGGGGTTTACAGCAGGTGATTTTTCGAGCGTTTGGGCAGGGGTAAGCAAAGCGCAATCACGGTAAGCTTTGTTGATCTCCACATATTCGGCTATTACCTGTAACTCATCATCGTGATAAGCTAAATGTAAAGAGCCTATTTCATTGTGCCATATACCGGCTTCGGTGCATATTTGCTTATAGATGCTGCGTGACAACATCGCCCGGTCGAACAGCGGCCCGGTTTGCTGCCCTATCGGCCATATCATTCCGAAATTACGTATGGACGCACCAACAGCGCGTGCATTACGCTCAAATACGGTAACCTTGTAGCCGCGTGTTGCCAGCGCCCGCGCAGTTGCAAGACCGACAATGCCTGCGCCAATTACAATTGCTGAAGAGTTTTTCATACCGGTAAAATATTCAATTGTTGCTCAGTAGGATCAACGTTCTGGTTGCGTGCGCTGCGTAAAAAATAGAGCAGCGACAATGTAGCGCATACCCCGCCCACAATGGCCACGGTCATTACGCCTTCCTTGAAAAATGTTCCCCAGCTGATACCAGGACGTCCAAGTTCTTTCACAAATAGAATACTCACACTGCCTAAGTAACCCATCGAGTCTGCTACATAAATGAGGAAGCCGACATTGCCCTTATAATGAAAAGAGGCTAATAAGCGTTCGAAAAAGACTGCATTATAAGGTACATAGCCGAGGTAAAGTCCAAGGCCTGCAAGAGTCATCCAAACCATCGGGCCAATCAATCCCAGTGCAAATAAAACAGTCGCTATACCTATCAGCACACAACCAAAAATGATCATAATGTGGATGATGCTAAAAGCCCTGAGATTTTTTCGTACTAAAATGAGCAGGCTCATGGCTACGAGCACCGCTACAGAAATAATGGTATCTATCTTGGCATAGATGCTGTTATCTTTTACACCCAGGCTTGCCCATATTTCAACTTCAAAGTTATCCCTCACATCGCGCATAATGGTTAGCAGTACATAGATAACAAGGGTAAGAATGATACCGGGCAAAAACCGCTGTAAAAAGCTTTTGCGTTCTGCCGCATCCATGGGTAAACGTTTGGTGCGGAGGCGCATATCCTCGGCTGTGGGGGGCGGCATCAACTCCAAAAGGAATACAAATAAAAGCAGGGGGACAACAAATAAGGCACCGGTTATAAAAGGCATATTGTATTCGCCGATATGAAAGGAACTCATCAGTGTGCGTGCTACGGTTTTCACAAAGCCCGAAGCAAAAATGAGGCTGATGGATAACACGGCAGCCATAAATTCCGTGGATTTGCGTCCCTCTAAATAGCCGAACACCAGTCCCCATATCAAACCCAATGGAAAACCGTTGATGAATAAAAATATAATATTATAAGGCGCCGGAACGATGGCAAAGCATAACAACGCCAGCCAGGCTATGCCGATGAGTAATAAAATATATTTGGACCGCTGGCCGGGTTTTAGTTCGGATATAAATTTAATGCCATAAAACTTACTGAGCGTATAGCCAATGATCTGTGCGATAACCAGCCATACTTTATAATCGACATGGAAATATTGCTGCCCGGTAAAAGTGCCAGCAGCGAATGCTTTGCGAAAAGCATACATACAGGTATAAGCACCAAATGATGACACTGCCGCCATAACAGATAATAATCCGTATGGCCACTTAGCAACTTTTACCCTGAGCTGGTCGATCAGTTTCATTTACTATCCCTTGATAATTTCCAGTACCTCAGCAATGTCATCAATAATATGGGTTGGATTATAAGGCTTCAGTTCTGCACGTGTGAAGATGCCGGTTGTTACCCCGATCACATAACGGCATCCTACGCTCTGGCCTTCGCGCACATCCACTTCAGTATCGCCAACTTTAGCCACTTCCAGGGGATCGGTAATGCCCGCTTCCTGCATCATTTTCTGAACCATGTAGGGGTGAGGGCGGCCTAATTCTACCTCGTCAGAACCAATCAGGTAATCAATCAGGCCTTTTTCGCGCCATTGAAGGCGGTTGACTACGGTTTCAGCTATATCTTTTGAAAAACCAGTATTGATACCCACAAGTACCCCGGAACTATGCAAAGCAGCAAAAGTTTCTTCCACATGGGGCAGCGGCTCAATACCTGGCTCGAACTGGTAAAAGTGGATCATTTGCTTTATAAACTCGCGGTGGATATTATTCACCAGTTCGGTAGTGATCTTTGATTCATCAGGTTCATGCAGTTGCAGCATTTGAGTAATAGCCTGGTTTTTCTCATATCCCATTAATGGGTTGATCATATCCAGTAGAACCTCATAATTATATTTCTTTAATGCCGCCTGGAAAGCTTTACTTACGTTATGATCATCTTTAACCGTAGTGCCGGCTATATCAAAAACTACTAATTTAATGGACATATTAGGGTCGTTAGAATGTTCAGCAATACTAAACTTAGTTTATTAATATCGAACTAAATTTGTGTTAAGGTTTGATTAAATATGTTGATTGAGTTGATTTAGTGAGTGGTTGGATTAAGTTGATCCTGTTACAATATAAAAATAACTCAATCAACTTAATCCAACCCAATCAACTACTTAACTGAAATTATTTCTTCTCCTCAAAAAAATACACCACCAGCATACTGGCTGTTTGATTTCCCAGGTTAACGGGAGTATGGGGTATGCGCCCGTCAAACAACATAGAATCGCCTTGATGCAGGATGATCTTTTCATCATTAAACTGATACTCTATTTCTCCGGACAGGATATATTTATATTCAAATGCATCTGTTTCCACTAAAGGCCGGGTGGCATTTGGTTCCAGTTCCAGTATCACAATATCAACGGTAGAGCTATCAATAAAACGCGTTAATATCCGTTGATAATGGAAACCAGTGGCATATTCTTTCTCAAAATGCTCGTATTCCTCCTTACGTTTGATTAGGACAGGAGATAGGTCACTTTTAGTACGGATATCCTTAAAAAATTCGTTGAGATCGATCTCTAATGCTTTTATAATATCGATCAGTACGATCAGCGAGGGTATGGTACGACTGTTTTCGATCTGCGAGATCAATCCTTTACTTACATTGGCTTGTGTGGCTAGTTCCTGAACAGTAATATTCTTTTCGCGGCGGCGGTCTTTAATCCGGTTACTGATCTGGATCAGTATATCATCTTCCATAGAAATTGTTAAATGTGGTCATCATTATATCGGTTAGGTAGTTCCCAAATTAAGGATAAAATAATTTACTTTCTCCAATCAATGACGATGATTTAATAATTTGATAATATAGAATACTTTTATTTGTACAAACTACTAAACTATGACCCGCACTGCCTTAAAACCTGAAGATATTGTTGATGAAGTTTTCGCCCTATATGAAAAACATGGCGGCGAAGATTATATAGGCGAACCCGTTTCCCAATTGGAGCACATGTCGCAGGCTGCTGTTCTGGCTGAAGAAGAAGGTTTTGAGGCTGAGGTAATACTGGCTGCTTTTTTTCATGATATTGGCCACCTGTGTGCGGAAGGTGGCGAAACGGCAAGCATGGATGGTTTCGGCAATGTTGACCACGAGCAGTTGGGCGCCGACTATTTACGCGAACGCGGCTTTTCTGAAAGGCTTGCTACTTTAGTTGAAAGTCATGTAATAGCCAAAAGATACCTCACTTATAAATATCCTGAATATTACAACCAGCTTTCAGAAGCCAGCAAGGCTACCCTTGAATTCCAGGGCGGCCGGATGAACGAGGAGGAAGCTTCAATGTTTGAGCAAAATCCTGATGCGGAGTTATTCATACGTTTACGTTATTGGGATGACAAAGCCAAAGAAATGAATAAACCAATCCAGGATATAGGATATCTTAAGTCATTGGCTTTAAATCATTTATATCGGCAATAATTGAATATTTCTCCCCGAAGTATTAATAAATTGTAAGTCGATTGTAATTCTGTTGTTACAAAAACTACCCTTCTTAACGTGTATAACACGGAATGTTAAGCTTTCCTTAATATAAACTTAGTTTACAAATAATAAACTAAGTTTAGTATTGCTGCATGATTTCAACCCTCCTCACCAAATTAATTTAAGCAGCATGAAACAGCTCTACATTCACTTACGGACTATAATAACGATGGCGTTATTATGTCTGTCCCCGGCGTTATTGTTCGGGCAAAACAAGATCGGTGGTACCGTAACCGATGAAAAGAAACAAGGTTTGCCGGGAGTAACCGTATTACTTAAGGGGACCACAAAAGGTACTGTTACTGATGTTAACGGACGCTTTTTATTTACCGTTGAAAAAGGACAGGTACTTACATTTAAGTTCCTTGGTTATGTACCACAAGACGTTACCGTTACTGACCAGGTAAACTACAACATCAGCCTGCAGGCCGACAACAAATCATTAAATGAGGTGGTAGTAACCGCACTTGGTGTTAAAAAGGAAACACGTCGCATTGGTTATGCCACACAAACAGTAAATGGCGATCAGCTGACCACAGCGCGTGACCCTAACCCGATCAATGGTTTGATCGGTAAGGTGGCGGGTTTGTCGGTAGGCGCAACCTCTGAAGTATTAGGCGTACCGAATGTTACCATCCGCGGTAATACAGTTACCTTATATGTAGTGGATGGTTTGCCTATCAACTCAGATACTTTCGACCTGAGTCCTGATGACATCGATACCTACACTGTACTGAAAGGCCCTGCAGCGGCTGCTTTATATGGTAACCGTGCAGCCAACGGCGCTATTCTGATTACTACTAAAAAAGGGAACTCGGCCAAAAAAGGTCTGACAGTTGACCTGAACAGCAGTACAGTGATCAATAAAGGTTTTACAGCTTTCCCGCGCGTGCAGCATTCATTTGGACCGGGCGAAAATACCTTTTACACGTTTGTTGATGGTAAAGGTGGTGCACCAGGTGGTGTGGATAGCGACTATGACGTTTGGGGGCCGTATTTTAACGGACAGTTGATACCGCAGTATGACAGCCCAATCGTTAACGGCGTCCGCCAGGGAACTCCATGGACAGCACGCGGCGCCAATAACCTGGCTAATTTTCTGCGTACAGGCTATCAAACTAACAATGATATTGCTTTGACTGCAAACGGTGACAACTATACAACACGTTTCTCCTTATCTCAGCAACACCAGAACAGCTATATCCCTTTTCAATACCTGGATATAATTAACGCCAATTTGTATGCTTCATTCAACCCAACTCCACGTTTGAAATTTGAAGGAAGCTTTGATTTTAACAGGCAAAGTACCGACAACTTCCCGGATGTTGCTTATGGCCCAAACAGTATCATATACAACATGGCGATATGGACTGGCGCAGACTGGAATGTAAACGCGCCCGATATCAAAGGTATATGGCAGCCGGGCAAAACAAATGTGCAATCGGTTTTTGCGGAATATACCCGTTATCATAACCCCTGGTTTATGACAGAAGAATGGACCCGCGGGCATTATAAAAATGATATATATGGTTATTTGTCAGGTAACTTTAAGATCGATAACCACTTGAATGTCGGTTTAAAATCACAGATAGACACCTATAACCTGTTGCACACTGAAGACCTGCCGTACTCTGCCCACCCGTATGGACGTGAAGGAAATCAGGGTGATTACCGTGAAGACCGCCGTGACCTTTTTGAGAATAACACGGAGTTAAAATTGAATTTCGATTACACCGTTAAAAAATTCCTGAACATTTCAGGTTTGATAGGTGGTAACTTAAGGTCATTCTCTTATAACTCAAGCTTTGTGTCTACAGATTACCTGAACATACCTGCGGTATATTCATTCAGTAATTCCAAAAACCCGATACAGGCTACAAGCTGGGATGCACCTCTGAGAACGCTGAGCGGTTATTACTCAGTCGATTTGAGCCTTGGTAAATATGCTACGTTATCAAGCACAGGCCGTATTGACAAAACAACGGCATTCCAGAATGTAAAAACTTATTATTATCCAAGCTTATCGGCAGCGACAGTTATTTCAGACTACGTTAACCTGCCGGAATTTATTTCATTTTTGAAAGCCAGGGTATCCTACTCAAATGTGAGGTCTGATGATACCAGCCCGACCATAGGTCCGGCACCTTATAACACGATCACTGCGTTTGACGGACAAACTGTTAGCAATAGTCCGGGTTCAAACCCATTATTCCTGAACCCGCTGGGTTATGGTACGCCTTATACTTCGCCTTATAACGGTCCGGCTTATTCATTGACTTCTTACTTTCCTACAGGCAAACCTTATAACAACCAGGTAGCAGGGTATGCTTCTGACAACTTATACCAGCAGGGAATAAATACCTCAACCCGTGTTAACTACGAAGAAGGTTTTGATATCAAATTCCTGAAGAACCGTTTAGGTTTAAGCGGTACTGCTTATCAATATATTGACGGTCCGCAAATATTACCTAACAGCATATCTACCGCTACAGGTTATGTTACCGAGTTCCTGAATGCTTTGAAGACCAAGAAAACCGGTTATGAAGTTTCATTGACAGGTACCCCTATCAAAAACATGGGTGGTTTTACCTGGGATGTATTAGTTAACTGGTCTACTTACAAGGAAATTTACCAGGAATTGCCACCGGGACAGGATATTTATGCAACCTTCTTTCAAAAAGGCGACCGTGTAGATAAGTTTTATGGAAGTGCTTTTGTAAGAACACCTGATGGAAAAATAATCAATGGTGCAAATGGTGAGCCGCTGGTAAACCCTGTTCCGCAATACCTGGGTCACCTTGATCCTAACTATACCTGGAGCATCTACAACAATGTACGTTATAAAAACTTAAGCCTCGGCTTCCAGTTTGACGGATCGGTAGGCGGTGTTACTCAGGATTACGTGTTCAACAAAACTATGCGCGGTGGTAGTAACGCTTTAACTGCCGAAGGGGCATTGGGTGCAGCACGTTACCAGGACTGGCTGAATTTTGGTAAAACCGGTTACAACGGAACTTATGTTGGCCAGGGCGTTACAATCAGCAATGGCGCAGCGCCAAACTTTGATTCAAAAACAGGTGCAGTTTTAAACTACGGTGCATTGCAATATGGCCCCAATACACAAACAGCATTCGTACAGGAATATGCCAGTGAATACTACAACGTATCTGAAGCTTACCTGATGAGCAAAACCTATGCTAAACTGCGTGAGGTTACTTTAAGCTATGATTTCCCTAAGAGATGGCTGGAGAGATCTTTTATAACAAAAATATCAGCCTCTATCTACGGACGTAACCTGCTGTACTTCTACAAGGACCCTAAGTTTAAGGACGTAGACCTTGACCAGTACGCTAACTCACGTACATCACTTACCGGTCTGCAATCGCCAACCGTGCGCAGTTATGGTATTAACTTAAAACTTTCATTCTAATTTAAATTGGAGAAATGATCATGAAAAAGATATTTAAAATTTATATGCTGCCGGCGCTTATGCTGCTTACGGTAAGCAGTTGTAAAAAGAGTTTCGAGGAACTGACCATCAACCAGAACGTGGCCACCGACGTGCCGGCATCAGCACTTTTTAATGGTGTGTTGAACAATATGGTTGACCTTCCCGACGGATCGAACGAGATATATTGCCAGTATTATATTTATAACTACAATTATTACGGCAATAATACTTACGATTTTGGATCAGGGTCTGACTATTATTTGACACTGAAAAACGTATTGGCCATGGAAGCTGAGGCCACTAAGGCGGGCTCTCCGGCAGTTAATCAATATAGTGCAATAGGAAAATTCCTGAGAGCTTATATGTTCAGTAAAATGAGCCTTGAAAGAGGGGATATCCCGATGACAGATGCGTTAAAGGGAATTACTAACCTGACACCGAAATATGATACGCAGGAAGCTGTAATGAAACAATGCCTGGCCTGGCTGGAAGATTCAAACACCGATCTGACCACTTTGATAAAAGCTGGTGGTAATACGCTTGCAGGTGATATCTATTTCAATGGTGACCTGACCAAATGGCAAAAGGTGGTGAACGCTTTTCACATCAGGTTGTTAACCCAGCTGAGCAAACAAGCTGGTGATGCCAATTTGAATGTAAAGTCTCAATTTGCTGCCATAGTAGGTAATCCTGCAAAATATCCGTTATTGGGCAGTTCAGCTGATGATATGAAGTACGTATTTGTGTCGCCAACCAATTATTATCCTCAAAATCCGGATAACTTCGGGCAAAATGGTTCAAGGCAAAATACTTCGCAAACCTATATCAAACTGTTGACCACTTTGAAAGACCCGCGTGTATTTATCACTGCCGAACCTGCACGTCATTTGGTTGATGACCTGCACCAGAGCCCTACTGCCTTCACTTCGTTTGTGGGAGCCGACCCGGGCCTTGACCTTGGTGTGATGTATAATAATGCGGGTTTACAGCAATATTCTTTCATTAACAGGAAGCATTATTACTCTACCTTTACTGGTGAGCCAAGTATCCAGATCGGTTTTGCTGAGCAGGAATTTAACATTGCCGAGGGAATTAACCGCGGATGGGCAACCGGTAATGCCGAAACACATTACATTGCCGGTATACAGTCTTCAATGGCTTATTACGATATCCCAACAACAGGGACACTTACCGTTTATTTCTATCGTCCCGGCTCGTCAGATGTTACCAACCTGGGTAACTATGATACCTATCCTGTTACTGTCAACTGGGCCACTTATTATGCACAGCCAACGGTTAAATATGTAGCCGGTGCAACAGGGTTAACAGAGATATTGCAGCAGAAATACCTGGCCTTGTTCCGTCATTCAGGGTTGGAGTCATACTTTACTTACCGTCGCACAGGTGTGCCTGCATTCACCACCGGGCCGGGTACCGATAATGGTCAGCGTATAGCTTTGCGTTTCCAGTATCCATCGAGCGAGCGGACTGCAAATACCACAAATTACAATAACGCTTTGAAAACTCAGTACAGTGGTAATGACGACATCAATGGCGTGATGTGGATACTAAAATAAACTATGGGTAATAATTATTAACAATTGATAAATTACCAACAACTATTAAATTAAATTTCAGTAAAGGTGGGCTTAATACCCCACCTTTATTTTTGTGGTGTAAACAAGTTTTTTTATGAAAACCGTAATTCCCATGAAAAAGATCAGTTTGTTATTTTTGACATTCATCCTCACCACCCGGCTTTTTGCGCAAAGCCACAAAACCCAGAATATAGTAGTTGTCACACTGGACGGCTTCCGCTGGCAGGAACTTTACCGGGGTGCCGATTCGGCCCTCGTCAACTCAAAATATACCGATAGTAAAGCCGATATCAAAAAGAAGTTCTGGGCACAAACGCCCGAAGACCGCCGCAAACTCCTGATGCCTTTCTTTTGGTCGACCTTAGTTAACAACGGCCAATTATATGGCGACAGGGATTTGGGTAACTGTGATGAGGTAGCCAATCAATATCATTTTTCTTATCCCGGTTACAACGAAATTTTTACCGGTTTCCCTGACGTAAGGGTGAATAGCAATAACCCCGTGCCCAACCCAAACGGCAGTGTTTTTGAATACCTGGATAAACAAAAAGGGCTGGAGAATAAGGTAGCTGTTTTCGCCTCATGGGAAGCGTTCCCGGCGATATTTAATGTGCAGCGTTCAGGTTTAAAGGTGAATGCAGGTTATACTAATTTTGAAGATACGAAAGCGGATGACCGCTTAAAATATCTGAACGAAATGCAGCACAAAGCACCTCATTATTTGGGTGATACCCGTATAGACTTTATGACCTTTGAGTTTGGCAAAGAATATTTAAAGGAATATAAGCCGCGTGTATTATACCTGGCATTTGATGAGACGGACGATATGGCACACGCCGGCAACTATAAAATGTACCTGACACAGGCGCATCAGCAGGATGCCTATTTGAAAGAACTGTGGCAGTATCTGCAACACGACCCCCAATACAAAGATAAAACTACGCTGATCATTACCTGCGACCATGGCCGGGGGGATGCCTCTCCCGATGCGTGGAGAAACCACGGGGCAGGGGTGAAAAACTCTGAGCAAACCTGGGTTGCCGTTATGGGCCCGGATACCCCTCCGGATGGTATTATCAAAACGCAGACAACCACCTATCATAAACAACTGGCCCAAAGTATGGCTAAGCTATTAGGTTTCGATTTCAAGGCCCATGCTGATCACGAGGTGGGAGATGCAATCGGCACTATGATGATGAAAGAAAAGACTACCTTAGGTAAATGAAAAGGCTTTTATTGTTTCTTATCGCAGGCATTTGCTGGATAAGTGCCTCCGCACAGGTAAATCCGCCGCCGCTTTCCCGTCATAAATTTATTGTAGTAGCGCATCGTGGGGATCATGTGATTTATCCCGAAAATACATTGGCCGCCTATCAGGAAGCTATAAAGAATGGTGCTGATTATGTGGAAATAGATCTGCGTACAACAAAAGATAGTGCATTGGTAAGTATGCATGATGCTACTGTAAACCGAATGACAAACGGTAAAGGTGCAATAAAGGATATGACACTTGCTGAAATTGAACAGCTACAGGTGAAAAGTCGCGATAGTTTGGACAAAACAATTTACCATATACCAACTTTTGAACAGATCATCAATTTATGTAAGGATAAAATATACATCTATATCGATTTTAAGAATGCTTCTGCCGCTGCTACCTATGCCGTGCTGAAGAAATATGGTATGGAGAAACAGGTGCTGGTTTATATCAATGGCATACAGCAACTGATCGACTGGAAACATATTGCGCCCGATATGCCTTTAATGCTGAGCATGCCTAAAAGTGCGAAGGACATAGAAGGCATGAAAACCTTTATCAACCAGGCAAAACCTGATCTGCTGGATGGCAGCTGGAAAGAATACACCACAGATATGGTATCGGCGGCAAAAGGAATGAATATACCCGCCTGGCCGGATGCCCAGAGCGCCGATGAAGGTCCGCAGGTTTGGGATCAGGCTTTGGCTAAAGGTTTTACGGGCTTGCAAACAGATCATCCGGCGGCATTGGTCAAATACCTGGAAGAAAAGGGGTTAAGGTGATCCGCTAAATTCCACATCCGGCTGGTGTAGCGTTTGCAACACATGCTACACCTCGCTATAGATGGAACACTTTAGTAATCAAGTATTTGTTATTTTTGACTACTGGCAAAATACTGTCACCACTTATATCACTTTTTTAACAGGCAGCAGGTTTTTCTGATAATTTAAAATGTTAGCGGCAGTTGATCGTCTTAAACAATTAGAGTTCAAAAGACTTTATTTGTAAAGATGAGAAAAAGATTGCCCCTGGTTTTACTGGCATGGATCATTGCCGATATTTATTTTTTTAACGCTATCGAAACGCTTTTTGCTAACCCGCTTATTCTGTGGGGGTATTGGCTGACCGATGTTTTACTGGCTGCCGGATTTGTATCCTTAATATGGCTTGGAAGAGGAAGTAGATTGATCTCCTGGTTGATGGCGGCGACGTTATTAGCATTCGTACCCAAAATTTTCGCGCTCCTGATTTTACTGGTAGAAGATATTACAAGGATTTTCCGGCATTTCCCGCCACGGGCGACCTGGGTGAGCGAACTGGCAGTAATAATTGCAGCAGTACCGTTCGTGGGGTTATTATATGGCATGACCGGCGGCCGCCACCGTTATAAAGTACACCGCGAAACCCTGTATTTTGAAGATCTGCCCGAAGCGTTTGACGGCTTTACTATCACGCAGTTGTCGGATATCCATGCCGGCAGCTTCACCAGCAGGAAAGGGGTGGAGAAAGGTGTCGCCCTCGTAAATAAGCAAAACAGCGATCTGATACTGTTTACCGGCGACCTGGTAAATAACCAGGCAAGCGAAATGGACCCATGGATCGGAACATTCTCGAAACTGACAGCGCCTTTTGGTAAATATTCCGTTTTGGGCAACCATGATTATGGCGATTATATACAATGGGAAAGCAAGCAGGCCCAATATGCCAATCTTAATCGCCTCAAAAAAGTGCACCGTGAGATCGGTTTCAACCTATTGTTAGACCAGGCGGTTCAGATCGAAAAGGACGGTCAGTCCATTGCTCTGATCGGCGTAGAGAACTGGGGAAAAGGGGGCTTCCATAAATACGGCGACCTGGTTAAAGCCACAGAGTCGACCAACGATGACGAGTTCAAGATATTGATGTCACATGATCCTTCACATTGGGAAGCTAAAACCCTGTTAAATGAAAAGCACATTAACCTGACGCTGGCCGGGCATACCCACGGAATGCAGTTCGGCATTGAGCTGTTCGGTTTTCAGTGGAGCCCGGTAAAATATATGTACCCGCAATGGGCCGGCCTTTATAAACAGGATGGCAAATACCTCTACGTTAACCGTGGTTTTGGCTTCCTGGGCTTCAAAGGCCGCATAGGCATCTGGCCGGAGATCACGGTGATAACGTTGAAGAGGGGTTAAATATTAACTTTTGTCAAAGTAAGGCACAAGTACTCCATCTCTTTTACCCCTCGCTACACACTTGCGCCAGTTATGGGGAATTTCTAATCTACCTCATTATGAAATTCAAAAAAAGAGATGAAGACCTAATTCCGAAGAGCCTTTTCGAATCACGTGATGGGTATTGTTTAAGGATGATATAGTATAGAATGATAGTTAACCGAAGGTTTTCCCGAAATGTTTACGATGATAATCCTGCATGTCATTAAAGCCAACGACATGCAGGCCAAAACCATCTTCATCGGGCGACAAATTAAAGTACAGCCAATACAACACCGCATCCTTGTCATCATTAAAATTTTTAATGGTATGCTGGTGGTTGATCCACCAGCTTCGCCCTTGCCAGCTCCGGTGCGCTTCAATTAACTCGATTTCATAAGGTGCCAACTCTTTGTCGCCACTGCTGTCCGATCCGTAAATTTTGAACAGTTTATCGGAAAAAGTAATTACCTCCACGACATTTACCTCAAAACGGCTAAAATAAGTCAGATGAAACTGCCCCTTATCCGCCCGTTTTTCAATATCAAAAATGCGTACCCTAACACGGTCAAATAAATTCAACTCAGGCGGATCAAGCGCGAAGGTATAGTCAACATACTTTACTTTCCCGTTCTCCTGATAAGGTTCAGTAGAGAGTCCTTGTAATGCTAATATGGCATCGATGCTATATCGAAGCATATTGATCAGAGTGCCATTCTTGCGTTCGGAATAATCCAAAATTTTGCTCGGAGTTGGCGATACGGTAAAAACAAATTGATGTTGTGGATCCGACCGGTAACTTAAATTAAAGGTATAGTTATTTTGAATCCAGATATGGCCGACCACCACATCCGATTGACTTAATTGACCTGCTGCGAATGCCTCTACCTCTCGTTGATCCTGAAAACTGAGTGAAGATTCACGGTCGTGAAAGCCCACACCCAGTAAACTGCTCAATTCCCCAAACAAAGCCAGCACTAACGCAGGATTTCGAACCGTGGCATAGAACACCAGCATCACTACGCCCGAATCGTGATGCTTAATTAGCAGGGTGTCAAATAAACCAAAAAATTGCTGATGGAATACGACCTCGACCTTATTGACGCCATTGATAACGTCTTCAGGATTATCCATGATCATATCATACGTCGCGGGGTACACCTGCTTACCTGCCAGGTTAAGAGCTGACCAATAGTCCCATTCGGAAGAGGACAGGATACCGTTTATAAATTTCTTTAAGCCCGGATGAAAATTAAGACCGGATATAGAACGAAAGAATGGACTATCGAACATGATAAGATGACTAACTAACGTAATATCTTCAGACCATCAATGCGTCTGAAATGCTTTTTATTTAGCGTTGCAATGGGCAAGTTAAAAGTCAGGCAGGTAGCCGCAATAAAGATATCCCTGAACTCGATCAATTTGTTAGATGCGCGTAATTGATGATAGATTTGCCCCGCCCTGAGTGCAACCTCATCCGTAAAGGGCAAAACAGTTAAGCCTTGCATCAGACCGGCAACATCCTGCATTTTTTCTTTCGAGGTCGCGCCCATATACAGTTCATACAAGGAAACCGCCGAAATAAATAATTCAGGCTCATCAGCTAATCCATATAACGTGGTAAGAGATTTGTCCCTGCTGCGTAGGTGTTCAATAAAAATGCTTGTATCGATTACCATCCTTCGGCCTTAAGATCATTGAAAGACTTATGGCCATCCTCCATCGCCTTTAAGTCCTCGTCTGACCATGTGGAGATTTGGAGCAACCTTTTTTTATACTCGCCTTTTACGGGCACTTCATGACCACCCGGATATACGCCTAAGCTCTGCAATACCTGCTTTACGATACTGCTTTTACCATCCGGTATATTGATCACTAACTTTTCCATTTATACAAAATTAACAAAATTTATACTTATAATCCTATTGACTCTCGCCGGGTCAAGCGTTTTCACTTGACTGTAAATATTTTTGAGCGCTCACGCCAGCAAAAAGCCTCCGGTAATGCGGAAGCTGAGTAACCTATCCCTGCTCTTGAAAATGTCAATCTAAATCACAAGTTTTGATGAATTCAAAAACCCCGCTCATGAAAACTACGGTATTGATCAGCCGCCTGGTGCTTGGCATTATCTACCTTATATTTGGCCTTGATTATTTCCTTCATTTTATACCCTACCAGCCTTTGCATACTGGTGCACCAGGTGCTTTGGTAGCCGGCTTAAAGGGTACAGGATACATCTACCCAATGATGAAAACTATACAAATTGCGGGTGGATTATGCCTCATTTTTAACCGCTATGCCCCGTTTGCTGCTGTCGTACTTTTTCCGACAAGTCTTAATGTGCTTTTGTTTCATACCATTCTTGTTCCTTCCGGCTGGTACATGGGCCTCATCCTCATGGTGCCCAATTTACTGCTGGGTTGGGGTTACAGGTACTATTACGCCGGTATGTTTACCAAGGTGGCCAAGGTATAAAAATGCCTTTCGCAGGGTCAAGCGTCTTCGCTTGACTGTAGATATTTTGAGCGTCCACGCTCAAGAATTAAAGGATAATGGCTTGCTGTGAGCCGAAATGTTTACACCTGGTTTACACTAAATAAAAAAGCCTCAAAATATTGCTATAATGAGGCCAAATTTGTGGAGCCGGAGGGAACGACGAATGTTGAGTTTGTCCCTGTAAATCAGCTCTTTATGTTTTTATAGTCTTTTGAAGTCACCGAATAGGTCACCACCAAAATAAACCAAATAATGCTGTTGCTTATTGATAACAAATATACGGAATAATATTTATTTAATACAATAATCTTTGATTTCCGTGTAAGCTATAAGTGTAAACTTGTAACAGATTGCCTTTATTCTATTACAAATTATATTCAAAACAGGGTTTATTTTATTACAGTTAAATTGTAAATTTGGCCTTACTCTGTTACATGTAGTGCAGGTTTTTCTATTATGGCCTTTAAAAGAAGCATTGAAGATTATCTTGTTCGCTGGAAATTAAGCAACGCGCGTAAGCCGCTTATCATAAGAGGCGCACGCCAGGTTGGTAAAACCACGTTGATACGCGATTTTGCCCAAACGTACGCATACGCTATCATACTCAACTTAGAGAAACCAGCAGACCGCCGTTATTTTGAGGACTTCGATGATGTTCAAACCATTTTTGAAGCCTTATTTTTAGCAAATAATATTCCTTCATCGGCCGTCACAAATACCCTTTTATTTATTGATGAAATACAGGAGAGTCCAAAGGCCATCCAATTATTGCGCTATTTTTATGAAGAAATACCGGCGCTTCATGTCATCAGTGCAGGTTCATTATTGGAGTTTGCCATGCAGAAAGTGCATAGCTTTCCGGTAGGCCGGGTGGAATTCCTTTATCTCCACCCACTGAATTTTCAGGAATACTTGGAAGCCACGGAAAAGCAAGCTTTGCTAAAACAATTACAGCAGGTTCCGATAAAAGCTTTTGCACATCAAATGTTAATGGATGCCTTTCACCGCTATGCTATTGTTGGAGGTATGCCCGAAGTAATAAAAACAGATGTTGAGAAACATAGCCTTTCAGATTTACGGATTATTTATGAAAGCATTTGGGGAACTTATAAAAATGATGTAGAAAAATATACATCCAACGAAACAGAAAGGAAAATCATTAAACATTTAATGGATACTGCACCGTTGTACCTAGACGAACGTGTAAAGTTTCAGGGTTTTGGAAATTCTAACTATCGGTCACGAGAGGTAGGAGAAGCATTCAGAACCCTTAATGAGGCGAAGGTCGTGCGTTTGATATACCCAACCACAGACCTGCATCCACCATTAAAAGCTGACTTAAAGAAAGCCCCACGTTTGCAATTCCTCGATACAGGCCTGATTAATTATTCTTTAGGCATTCAGGCGGAAATGCTGTCGATGGATGACTTGAGCAGTGCATACAAAGGGGCGGTCATACCCCATTTGGTAACACAAGAACTAATATCCGTCCAAAGTATTTCAGCACACACACCGAATTTTTGGGTGAGAGAAAAAGCCCAGTCCAATGCAGAAGTTGATTTGCTGTATGCTTATGGCAAGTTGGTTATTCCCATAGAAATAAAATCAGGCAGTACAGGCAGTTTAAAATCACTTCATCAATTCATTGAAGCCGCAGACCATCCTTACGCTATTCGGATGTATGGCGGTGCCTTTAAGGTAGAGCAAGCTATTACTCCTAATAAAAAACCTTATTTGTTGATGAATCTTCCTTATTATGCCGGCACAGTGCTGCACCAATATGTTGAATGGTTTTTGCAACAGAGCATTGAGGCCGACGTTCCAGACTGATCCTAAACAGCATGACATGTACAAGGCAGTTGATTTTTTAATTTATCAGCCGGATGGATGAATTAACAGAATGGTTTAGCAAAATAGCTGATTTAAAATTTAAGGGCTTAAAGATAATTCGGCCAATTGTTCACCTGCCCGATCAATTCGGTACTCTTCATAGTTGGGTAATACTTTTCGGCATACGTTTTAAAATCCGCCTTAGTTTCTGCGCTATCCCATTCCATCATCGTAAGGCACAGCATAGGCCAGCGTTTAGTTTGCTGCATATAACCGTAAACAGGTAAATAAGGCGGTGCATAGTAAAACGAATTTTCTACCAGTTCATCATACAAAGCCTTATTTAATGTTCTTTTAAAATCCCGTAGCAAATCGTAAGCTACCACATGGTTACCGCCCCATTTGATCAAGTCCCCGATATGCGGCGATCCCTTATCCCAAAAAAAGGTATACAGGTAATCAACAAACCCCCGTTCGGTTACATCGCAAAGGTCTTTACTATAATAAGCATAGGCGGTTTTAAATTTTTCTAAGGAAAAATCATCCTTAAACTTATTCAGGATAAAATTAACCACCTCGTTTTCCTTTTCGATAACCTGCTCTAAAGACGGCCCTTTAGAACCGGCACCTGGTACAATTAAAAAGTATCGGGGTTTGGAAAACAACTCAAAATAATAGCTCTTAAAAAAGATCGTTTTCCTTTCAAAGGTAACCTGTACATACAAGGGATAGGTGAGCTGCCCGTGAAAGTCCACCTGCTTCAGGCGCTCATTCAAATAAGTTTTATAGGTGATTTTATACACTTTTTTAAATAATTTTTTTTGATGCCCTTTGGTTCTAATTGATGTGATTTTTCGTTGACAACAATATTGCGTTATCCTAAATCCTATCAAAAATAGTCAAATCAAATTTGAATTATTTCCGAACGGTCAATACAAAGATATAAATTGTTTTGATATATTTTAAATTAACAAAACAATTATTTACCTTAGTGTTTTCAATAACATACCTGCCTATTCACTCGATTTATGGAATAACCAAACCATTGCCTGAACAGGCAGATGGGTAACATATTTATTAACGGTCTAACATTTAACTAATGACAGCAATCGAATTAATTACCAAAGAAGATTTAAGGGCGTTCAAAAGTGAATTGCTCAATGAAATTAAAGTCCTAATTCAGCCCGGGCCAGGGCAAAGCAAACAATGGCTGAAAAGCAACGAGGTCAGGAAGCTATTGAACATTTCACCCGGCACGTTGCAAAACCTGCGCATCAACGGCACCTTACGCTACACCAAAATAGGCGGGATGATGTATTACAAGTTAGAAGATATTCATAAGGTATTAGAGGGAGGCCAGCAATGATACCATCCGTCATTCAGAAAGAAACAGCGGCCTACAGCAAATGGGTCAAACGCATGGGCAAAGACCAGCGCCTGTATGCAACACATATCAGTTTATTTACCGCCATGTTTGTTTGCTGGCAGCGAAGCGGTTTTAGCAATCCATTTCCGGTCAACCGCAAGGAGCTGATGGGCTTTAGCAGGATCGCATCAGTAGCGACTTATCATAAGTGCGTTAAGGAATTGGACGCTTATGGTTATATCCGTTACCAACCATCCTATCATCCGAAGTTAGGCAGCCTTGTTTATTGGCCGGAATGGCCAGCAGGGTAAGCAGCATGAGTGCATATCTATATATCTTGATATACAGATATACCGCTCATTAGATATATAACTAAACATCTATTTTATTTATATAAATGCTTTGCAAAATGATAAACAACAATAGTTTTTGTAACCTAAATACCATGTCGAAACCCCTGAAAACAGCCTTTAAGCCACTGAAAAGCCAGTTTCTGAAAACATTCGCCGTCCGAACGCAAAAGCGTTTGGAGCGAGCGGGAGTCAGGTTACACCTGACTCTTCCGCTCGCCCTGCGGGGCAAAGGCTGTTTTCAGTATACCGTTAGTATACTTTACCCCCTGCAAATAGCTTTAAAGGCCGTTTTTAGTATACTTAGCAGTATACCATGTTTTTAAAACATTGTTTGATAGCTGATTAAGTAAATTTTTAATCTTATGTATAAACAGACAGATCTCAATATTAAAACCATCCGCTTCCCCGTTACCGCCGACAGCAAGCTGCAAAAGCTGGCCGAAAAATACGGACTAACCAAGCTCGAATTTTTCATAGCAATGGTAGACTATTTTTATAAAAGCAAAAAAGATCCGCGCGATCTGAACGATGAACTCTTAAAGAAAGAACTGGTCAAAAGAACAGATAGGGTTATTGCCTTTATTAAGGTTATGGAAGATGATTTATTAATGCCGTTGATTACTTCTACCGACAGGATCAGTAACTCACAGGAGCAGATCGTTAACTATTTTAACAAACATATCATTGCCCATAATAAGGAGCAAAAGGAAGCTTATGCCAAGCAGCAATCTGCACTCAACAGTGTACAGGGTTCAATTAAAAATATTGAAACAGCACAATATACCAAAGACCTGACCAAGCGGAAATGCTTAGAAATACTGGACTATTATATACAGCACCGGGAAACTATGGGAATGATGAGCAAACAAGCCGATAAAGATAGCCTTACGCAAAATGTCAGACAACAGATGAAGAACTTATAAACAAAAGGATATGCATATCAATATCAGCAAAAGCGAAACCGGCAACAACAAAGGCGGCAGCGGCCAACTGGTCAATTACCTTGAAAAGGAGAACCGATTGCTGTATAAGCACCCACAACTGGAACCGGAATATTGGTTCAATCAGGAACGGCAGGCTATACAGCCATATGAGGTACGATATGAAATAGACCATAATACCGACAGGCTTTCCAAAGACGAGGCCAAATTCTTTTTAGTCAATATTAGCCCCAGCGAAAACGAGCTATTATTCCTGAAAGAAGAATTTGGCGAGGATGGAGCCAGGCAGCAATTAAAGCAATATGCCAATCAGGTTGGGTGTTTCGGAGATATGTTACACTCTGTTCCGTGGCAAAACTGACCACGTGTTTGCTGGCAAAGAAATGCAGCCGATGCTTTAG
>JBEHXM010000029.1:0-42600 GCA_048498695.1 Bacteroidota bacterium | reverse complement strand
TTCGGGATGCTGATCAAGCTCGATCTGCGCGACTGGTGGACAAAAGATGATGCGGACAAATTCAAATCGCGCGCGGACCAGGTAGTTAACCAATACAACGCATTTACCGTGGTGGATACCTTGCATGTGAATGGTAAGCTAACCTTAGGTGAAAACCTGGCCGACCTGGGTGGTTTAAATGTAGCTTATGCCGCATTCAAGAAAACAAAAGAAGGTCAATCCAATACCAAGATCGATGGATTTACGCCTGACCAGCGCTTCTTCCTGTCCTGGGCACAAGTTTGGCGCGGTTCTCAACGTCCCGAAGCAGCAGCACAGCGTATCCGCACTGACCCGCACTCACCGGAGCAATACCGCTGCAATGCGCCAATCAGCAATATTGATGCATGGTATGCCGCCTTCAGCATACAACCAGGAGATAAAAATTATAAAAAACCGGAGGACAGGACCAAGGTGTGGTAAGCAAGTCCTGAGTCTTAATTATAAGTCAAAGCCTGGTTGAGAGACCGGGCTTTGGTATAAAAACTTTACAACCTTACAACATTCAAGCGTTACAACAAACAGCCAAAAACCTATCTTTGACCCGGTTTATGATCATTCATCAATTTTACGATAAAGGTTTAGCGCATGCGTCTTATGCGGTGGTCAGGTTAGGGAAAATGATCGTGATCGATCCTGCCCGCGACCCGCAGCCCTATTATGATTTTGCTGCATCTAATAATGCGGACATTGCAGGCGTTATTGAAACGCATCCCCACGCTGATTTTGTAAGTTCGCATCTCGAGATACACCAGACAACGGGTGCAACCATTTATGTGAGCAAATTGCTTGGTGCCGAATATCCCCATGAAAGCTTTGATGATGGGGATGTGATCCAATTGGCTGATATTAAGCTCAGGGCAATTAACACCCCAGGCCATTCGCCAGATTCTATCTGTGTTTTGGTGCAGGATGAAGACGGCAATGATAAAGCGCTATTTACCGGCGATACCCTATTTGTGGGCGATGTGGGCCGGCCCGACCTGCGGGAGAACGCCGGTAACATTACAGCCGCAAAGGAAAAGCTGGCCCGCCAGCTATATCACTCTACCCGCGAAAAAATAATGACGTTGCCGCCGCATGTAACCGTTTACCCGGCACATGGCCCCGGCTCCTTATGCGGTAAAAATCTGAGTCCTGATCTGCAAAGTACCATTGGTCGCGAGCTGCGCGAAAATTATGCCCTGCAGCTAATGGACGAACTTAAATTTGTAAACACTTTGTTAGCTGATCAACCATTTATTCCGAAATATTTTGGCCACGATGTGGATATGAATAAAAAAGGGGCCGTCTCTTTGAATGAAAGTATTGCTGTGGTGCCAAAAATCAGTCGTGATACCCCTTTGGAAGGCGGCGTACTAGTTATAGATACCCGTCCGCAGCCCGACTTTAAAAATGGGCACGTAAAAGGTGCGATCAATATACAGGACGGTACAAAGTTTGAAACCTGGCTGGGCTCTATCGTTGGCCCGGATGAGTCATTTTATCTGATAGCCGCTGACGACGATAATCTTGATGCACTAATAAAAAAGACAGCCAAGATAGGCTATGAAAGAAATATAAAAGGCGCTTTACTAAATCCATCGGATGCTGCAGAAAAATTACCCGATATGGAAGAAATAGTAGGCGTTAACTTTCATCCTGAAAAATATACGATAGTTGATGTAAGGAACTGGGGCGAGATCAATTTAGGAAAGATATTTTCCCATGCCATTGCTATTCCTTTGCCCGAATTACGGGAATGGGTGAATGAGATCCCCGTTCACAGACCAATTGTAGTGCACTGCGCGGCGGGATATCGTTCGGCTGCGGCTACCAGTATTATTGCCGGTAAAATTACCGCGGTACCTGTATATGATCTGGGTGAAGCAGTGACAGAGGTCGGAAGTCTGAAATAAGATCATTATGCTCGAGTTGATCACCACTGCAGATGGTTCCAAAACAATTTACAATAGTGAGGTTGGTGAAAACTACCACTCCCGCCATGGCGCGTTACAGGAAAGCCGGCATGTATTTTTAAACTCAGGACTACGCTATTTTTTGGAAAGCAAATTAAAAGTCTCCCCTACAGGGGGAGATTTAGAGGGGGCTGTATCCATATTAGAAGTTGGTTTTGGTACCGGGCTTAATTTTTTGCTCAGTGCTGAATATTGTACGGAAAAACAAATCCAGCTTAACTATACCGGGATAGAAGCCTATCCGCTAACGACTGAAATGATCGGTCAAACCGGTTATGATCAGTATGTATCTGCCCGTTTGTGGGATAGTTTTATCAAACAATATCCCGATTCATTAAAAGAAATCGTCAACATAAACCACGCCTGCCAACTGCAAACCGTCCACTGTAAACTGGAAGAGTTTAAAACAGATAAGCAATATGATGTGATCTATTTCGATGCCTTTGCATCAGCCAACCAGCCAGAGATGTGGAACGAGGAGGCCATTACTCACACCATACAATTTTTAAAGCCCGGCGGCGTATTTGTTACTTATGCCATCACAGGCAATTTAAAACGCACCCTCAAAAGCCTGGGATTGAAAGTTGAAAAAGCACCCGGAGCACCTGGTAAGCGTGAAATGTTAAGGGCAACTAAACCCGTTTAAAACCTATAGCCTACATTAAACTTCATGGTAAACCCATTAGATGTTGGCAGTTCGCGAACAGGAAATTCGTTAAATGCAGGAGTGCTGCGTGTGGCATAAATAATTGGACCACCACACAGGGTAAATGAAAACCGTGACGCTATAGGTGCATAATTTAATGACGGGCCAACTAATAACCGTGCACCGCCTTCTGCTTCATCAGTTTCCCAAAAACCTTCCAGGTCCTGCCCTACAGCTTCGATACCCCCAAAAAGCTGTCCGCTTATCTGCCGGTGTATACCCAGCGTACTGATCACGTCAAGAGCATCACGGTTTTTATCAAATGCTTTTTCAAAACGCACGTTCGCGCCAAATCTCCAGGTCGGGTTTTCATAAACTGCCATAATACGGCTTAATGCGATCTTATCATTATTAAACTCGCGCCTGAAACCCAGGCTTGCTCCTATCCGGAAGCCCATTGGCACATTGCCTCCTATAAAATCACGCATTACTTCAGCCTGCTGCAGGCTCTTGATGTCACCGTTGTTTCCGAACCCAATTCCCATGGAGGCCAATAAATTAAACTTGGCACCCAGGTAACCTTTAATGCCAAAATTCTGGTCGAGCCCATCATAACCCAATGGTGTGACGGTCCGCTCGCCATAACCACCATTGTAATTTAAACTCCAGCCACGCGCGGCCGGGTTAAGGGTATTAATGGTGAACAAAAATGGCTGGGGTTGCGCCATTGAGGCATTTTCCTGTGTTTTATTAATGATCTGTGCTTTTAGTGCAATGGGCAGTAAAAAGATCAGGATAGCTGAAAGACGTAGTTGTTTGATCATAGGTTTATCAAATCATTTATTAAAATTACGACTAATTAACACACCGTAAATTAATTTTTCATTAACATCCCGATAATTAAATGTGCAGATACGAGAATGTGCAGATATGCAGATGCTTTTTTATGGTAAACCTCTGTCATCCAAAAATTTGCATATTTGCACACCTTAAATTGCACATTTGCATATCTGCACATCTGCACATTAACTACATTTGCATATCCGCACATTTGTACATTAATAATATGCCATTAACAGCTCCAGTAACCGCTACCACACCTTCAACTGCATTTGAACGCCTGCTCACCATTATGGACGACCTCCGTTTAAATTGCCCGTGGGATAAAAAACAAACGCTTGAAAGCCTGCGTCACCTCACCATTGAAGAGGTATACGAACTTTCGGATTCCATTCTAAGCGCTGATATGCCCGAAATAAAAAAGGAATTAGGCGATATTATGCTGCACCTGGTTTTTTATGCCCGGATAGCTTCTGAAACCAATGATTTTAATATTACTGACGTTTTAAATAGCATCTGTGATAAACTGATCAATCGGCACCCGCACATTTATGGTGATATAGAAGTAAATGACGAGAAAGATGTAAAGCGTAATTGGGAGCAGATCAAGTTAAAAGAAGGAAATAAGTCGGTTTTGGGCGGTGTACCTACTTCATTACCGGCTTTGGTAAAGGCGTCACGTATACAGGAAAAAGCACGCGGGGTTGGTTTTGACTGGGAAGAAAAAAGTCAGGTATGGGCCAAGGTGGAAGAAGAGATGCAGGAGTTTAAAAATGAATTTAATGCCGAAGATGAAAGCACGATAGATCATGAAAGGGCTGAAAGCGAATTTGGCGACCTGCTTTTCTCATTGATCAACTATGCCCGTTTTATCAATATTAATCCTGAAGACGCCCTGGAGAAGACCAACCGGAAATTTATTAAACGTTTTCAATACCTTGAAAACAAAGCTAAAGAGAACGGAAAACAACTACACGATATGAGCCTGGCCGAAATGGATGTTTTTTGGGATGAGGCAAAAAAATTATAAAAATATGTTGCTGCTTGTAGCGTTAGCATTTCAGTTTACGTATTGCTAAAAATATAATATATTATGAAACATCAATTACTTTACTTATTTGCATTATTAGGCATACTAACTACAGGGTGCGTAAAAAGCGCGAAACAAGCCCCGGCGCCCCCAGCTCCATCGGGTACATTCACAGGCCAGTTCATTTATCTACACAGGCATACTAATCAGGTTCCGTTTGATACTGTAAAAACCAACATCACTATAAAATTTGTAACCCCTGATTTTACATTTTCTTTAACACCAGCAGATACAACGATACATGCAGCAAGTCATGGTGCGTTTGGGGTTAATTCTCCGTACTTAGTTTTTAGCGATACAACGTATAAAGCAACATCACATCCGACTAAGACCCATTTAAATGGCTATTATCTTTATAATTATGACGGCAAAATTTTAAAGATGCTCGCATACAGTTTAGATACACTAGGCCTTGAATATACCCTAACCAAATCTGAGAATTAAAATAACTTTGTAATGGCATATAAAGCCGGTATTATTGCCGGTTTTTTCATTTTTCTGCTGTTGCTCAAAAAATATCATAGCCAATTGTAGCGATATTGGTATTTGTATCGTAACTACTACGAACAATTAAATTAATTGAATTATAGGTTGAATAATAACATTTAATGCATCCATCCCTCCGTATTGCCGAAGATGAACTAATAAGGCAATGCAAAGCAGGCAGCTTAAAGTACCAGGAACTGCTGTATAAGCAGTTTTATGGCTATGCCATGGGTATAGGGCTGCGGTATTGCACCAACCGGGATGATGCATTGGAAGTAGTAAACGACGCTTTTATCAAGGCGTTCAATTCGATGGGAAATTACGATATCACCAAGCCATTTAAAGCATGGCTGCGCACCATAATAGTAAATACTGCAATTGACCGGCGGCGCAAGGATCTGAAGCACCAGTTAAATATAGAACTGGATAGTACAGCACCTATAATTAGTCATATTAATGCTGTCGATAACTTAAATGTGCAGGATATTTTAAACCTGATGAAAGAGTTACCGGCCATCCAGCTTACCATTTTTAATTTATATGAGATTGATGGCTATAACCATGATGAAATTTCCGGCATGCTAAATATCCCGGCCAGTTCGTCAAGGGTTTACCTGAGCAGGGCAAAAGAGAAATTGAGAAAAATAATAAAAATAGAGACACGAAACCATGGATGACCAGTTGGATAACGACTTAAAAAAACGCATCAGGGAAGTGTTCGACAATTTTGAGGACGGGCACGCTGATGAAGGATGGCTGCTGCTCAGGGAGAAATACCCTGAGAAGGCAAAACGCCGTCCGGTGGCATGGCTATGGTGGAGCTCGGCAGCAGCAATATTATTATTGTTTTTAGGTATATTTTTGTTTAAGCAAACGCCCACCAAACAAAACCAGGTGGCCCACAATCAACAGCATAGCCTTAAGCCTGCTCCAAAACCTGCTGAGATATCAAAAGGTAACTATACCGAGGATAACACAAAAGCAGATAGCGTGATCAATAGCCTGAAGCAACAAAATTATGCTGATAATGTTGGTGATTTGAACAATAGCCGTTCAAAACCTGCATCCAAAAAGGCTTCGTATCAATCCGGTCAACTACAGGCAACTGCTTTATCTACAAATAGCCGGAAAGGCATTTCAGGCGGTGTTGCTAAAAATGACACTACTGTTTCCAAAGAATTGGCCGTAGTCAACCAACATAAAATCCGTGAGCAGAATATTACCGCAGGAAAAGTCGATAACACCAAAAAGGCAGATACCGGTGGCAGCTCAACTGCCAATGCATTGGCAAAGACAGTTAAGCCTGATGGAATTAATATGCAAGAGGAGCAAAAGAAAACCAATAAAACACTTTTTGTCGATAATGAACCGCCCGTTAATATGAAAGAAAAAAATACAGATAAAGCTGTTCGTTTTGGGATATATGCCGCTACGTACTTTAATTACGCCAAGGGAAGCTCCAATCAAATGAACGTTGGTGCAGGTGTTACGTCTGATATTAAATTGAGCAAAAATTTAAACCTGTCTACGGGCTTGGCGATAGCGCAAAATACTTTAAGTTATGCCAATGAACCGCAGTCTAACCCTTCTCAATTAAAGTCAACGGCGGTAGCTCCTGCCACCTCCAATTATTTTGCAGTTTCCAGTCAAAGTATTTATTCAGCCCCTGCGCCAAGTGTAAAAAACTACAATGCCAGCCTGGTTGGCCTGGACGTGCCGCTTAATCTTAAATATGAGTTTAATCCTGAAAAAAGTGCTGCTTTTGTGTCTGTAGGGCTAAGCTCCGGTACGTTTATTAACGAGACTTACACTTACAGGTATAGTTATAATGCGCCATTTTCCGCAAACATATCGCAGGTGCCTGACCAGTCGAGTCACCAAAGCTTTAACGGTTTTTATTTTGCAAAAACTTTAAATTTTTCATTTGGTACAGGCTACTCCCTGGGACAAAACAGGCTGATCATTGAGCCATTCCTGAAATATCCGCTCGATGGCCTTGGTTCAGAACAACTTCGGTTCGGTGCGGGGGGGATAAACCTGAAATTCAATTTCCAGACACAAAAAAAATAATAGATCCCGGATCTTATTTGAAGCGTATAGCTTTTACCGGTGATATCCTGGTTACCAGCATGGATGGAATGATCAATACCAGCAGGCAAATTACCAGTGTGCCAATATTTAAAAGTACAATATCTGTCCATTGCACCTGTATCGGAACGAATTTCATGTAATAGGACTCTTCGTCCAGTTTAAAAAAATGGGTGTTGTGTTGCAAAAGGCTTACTCCCAGGCCAAATATATTACCCAATACCAGGCCAATACCGATCAGGTATGAGGCATTGTAAAGAAATATTTTCTGTATGGTCCAGTTACCCGCGCCCATAGCCTTAAACATCCCTATCATCGAAGTGCGTTCCAGGATGATGATCAGTAAGGCAGATATCATATTGATGGTAGCTACAATCAGCATCAGTATCAACATTACCTGTGCATTTACATCAAGCAGCTTCAGCCATTCAAAAATGGAAGGATAGGATTCGCTGACAGTGTATGATTTTAACTTTAGCGGCATTTTATCGCCCAAATAATCATTGGCGTCATCAAGCTTATTAAAATCTGACACCCTTACTTCATAACCACCTATTTCATTGGGATGCCAGTTATTCAGCTTGACAATTAATGAAAGGTCGCCCACTACAAAACTCTTGTCAATATCCTCCACCCCCACATCAAAAATGCCGGTGATGTAAAACGGGCGCTTTTTTAAAGGCTCCTGCACAAAATACATCAAAAATTTATCACCCACTTTAAGTTTGAGCCGGCTGGCGGTGTAGCTGGATATCATGATCTGTTTTTGGGCTTCAACTGTATCTGTAAAATCGATCACTTTACCCGCAACCAGTATTTTTTTGAAAAAAGTCCAGTCGTAATTTTTATTTACCCCTTTCATCACTACACCCTCTATTTCGGTGCGTGTTTTGATAATGCCGGGCTTGGTAGCTATGGGCATAACACGGGTAAACAATGGATTTGCCTGTACTTTTTTTACAAAAGCATTGTCAATATTAAAAGGAGAGTTTTGATCGGAATAGTTATTGTCAAACTTTTGTATGAGGATATCTCCTGCAAAACCACGTAGCTTTTGCCTGATCTCTTGCTTAAACCCCCTGATCACTGCTACTGATAAGATCATCACACCCAAGCCCAGCATAATGCCCACTACAGCAATGCGCACGATCAGCTTTGAAAAAGTGCGGTTTGACTGGAATGATATCCGGGACGAAATGAATGAGGCAAAACTCAATGCGGGATGATTTTTGTACTTTCGCAAATATGCAGATTTCGGGTGAATTGATCTGACATTATCCGTGTTTATGCGTTTATATTTTATACCGGGACTATTTTAATCTGTAAAAACTAAACTGACCAAATGAAAAAACTCTGCCTCATCGTACTCCTGTTAAAAATTTGCCTTCCTGCGATAGCAGACGGGCGTGGCCCATTACTTACCGGGGCAGACAGGACAGAACTATATGTCAACTATCTTAAGAATAAGAACATAGGGATGGTGATCAACCAAACCTCCGTTATCGGCAAAAATAACGTATCGAGCCTTGATAGCCTTGTAAAATTAGGCATCCGCATCAAAAAAATATTTGGACCCGAGCATGGTTTCAGGGGCAACGCGAGTAACGGCGCCAAGGTTGACGATAGCGTTGACCCCAAAACAGGGATACCCGCCATTTCCTTATACGGCAAACACTACAAACCTACCCGTGATGATCTGCAGGGTATTGACCTGATGGTATTCGATATACAGGACGTGGGGGTGCGATTTTATACTTATTTATCTACCCTGCATTAGGTGATGGAGGCCTGTGCCGAAAACAAGGTAGAACTGATGATACTGGACCGTCCCAACCCGAATGGCTTTTATGTTGACGGCCCAATGCTGGACACCACCTATCGTTCATTTGTGGGTTTGGATCAGTTGCCAATCGTTCATGGTTTGACAATGGCAGAATATGCACAAATGATCAATGGCGAAGGCTGGCTTAAAAATCATATAAAATGCAAACTGAAGATCATCAAAATTGCAGGTTATGATCATGATATGCCTTACACGCTACCTATTAACCCCTCACCTAATTTAAATACAGCACAATCCATATTGCTTTATCCTAGTGTTTGCCTGTTTGAAGGCACTACTTTAAGCCTCGGTCGCGGCACTCAGTTTCCTTTCCAGGTATTAGGGCATCCTTTGTTAAAAGACCTGTTCAAATTCTCGTTCACACCAGTAAGCATACCCGGCATGAGTGAAGACCCGCCGCAAAAAGATAAGATTTGCTATGGCATCGATCTGAGGAAGTATGATGTTAACCAGTTCAGGAGCAGCAAAAAACTCGATATATCGTGGCTGATAGAGTTATATAACGTATTCCCGGATAAAGCGCATTTTTTAATGCCTATTTTTCAAAACTTGCCGGCACCGATCAATTAAGAAAACAGATTGAAGCCGGCAAAGGGGATGCGGAAATAAGGAAAAGCTGGGAGCCCGCATTGAGCCGGTATAAGGCCATGCGTAATAAGTATTTATTATACAATTAACTGTTTAAAGCATTTGATCGCCTATGAGAATTGTTTTTATGGGAACCCCTGAGTTTGCTGTAGCATCATTGAATGCCCTTATAGAAGCAGGCAGCGAGATTGTCGGCGTGATTACCGCACCCGATAAACCTTCGGGACGAGGGCAAAAAGTAAGTGAAAGTGCCGTTAAACAATATGCTGTTGCAAAAGGGATAAAGGTGCTTCAGCCCGAAAAACTTAGAAATGAGGAATTCCTCGCCGATCTCAAATCACTTCGTGCTGATCTGCAGGTGGTGGTGGCTTTCAGAATGCTGCCTGAAATAGTTTGGAATATGCCCCCAAAAGGTACCATCAACCTGCATGCTTCGCTGTTACCGCAATACCGCGGAGCAGCGCCTATTAATTGGGTGTTGATCAATGGCGAAAAGGAAACCGGCGTAACCACTTTCTTTTTAAAGCACGAGATAGACACCGGAGATGTATTGTTTACAGAAAAAACTACTCTCACTGGTCGTGAAAATGCAGGCGAACTGCACGACCGCTTAATGAATAAGGGCGCAGGCCTTTTGGTAAAAACAGTAAAGGCTGTTGAGAGTGGCCGGTACACCGAAAATCCGCAAACTCTCCTGGCCGAAAGCGCAGAATTAAAGCACGCTCCTAAGATATTTAAAGAGGATTGCAAAATCGACTGGAACCTTCCTGCAGAGAAGGTATATAACCTAGTAAGAGGACTTAGTCCTTATCCAACTGCATTTACCGTGTTGAATGATAAAATATTAAAAGTGTATGGTGCGGAGTATGAGCTAACTGAAACGCGTAAAGAGGTCGGTGAATTTATTTCAGATAACAAGACATTCCTGAAAGTTGCCACTCCGGACGGGTTCGTTATACTGACCGACATCCAGATGGAAGGTAAAAAACGAATGAGCGTTGCGGAGTTTTTGAGGGGGGTGAGATTGTAGGTTGATAAATCAACCTCTCATGCTTTATTCAATTCATCAATCAATCCTTTACTCAAGCGGTTAAAATAGCGCTTTACGCCATAACCCATTACCCATTGTATGCCCTTTACTGCGTTGGTTAAAAAAACCTCATCGGCTTCATATAATATATCCGGACTGATCTGTGCTTCGGTGAAGGGAATATTGCCTTCCTTGGCCAGTTTAATGACGATCTGCCGCATCACGCCTTCCACACAGCCCTCACTTAGAGCAGGCGTATACAGGTGGCTTTTATACCAAACAAAAATATTAGAGCTGCTGGCTTCGCACAAAGAACCATTCTGATTGAGTAAAAAAGCATCATCCAGCCTGTTTTGCGACTTAAATATCCCCGCCATTACATAAGTCAGCGAATTACAGGTTTTGATATTAGACAGGTAATTGATCGGCTTGGGCAGTTCTGTAAAAATATCCATGATCAGGCCTTTGTCATTCAAAAAATAGCGGGGTTCATCCAATGGCTGCAACTCAAGGCAATAGCCCATCTTGTTTTGCGTGGGTGTATACAGTCCTTCTGAATCACGGTAAACGGAGAGGCGCAAACGGCCGTGCTTGATCTTATTACGGGCTGCCAGTTGCTCCACCTTATCCTTCAGGAACCAGGTATCCATTTGCGAATACCCATCTAACTTTAAAGCTTTCATTCCACGCTGCAAACGATCGGCGTGCAGGTCAGGGAATTTGAGTTGCCCCTTCATTAGCCGCATACTTTCAAACAAACCATCACCATATTTAAAGGCGCGGTTTGCTATGGTAAGCAGCTTGTTATCGGCGTGTAAAAGTTCGCCGTTGAAATTGATAAATAATGGCATCATAAATCAACAACAAATTAAAGATTTTGCTCTGCTCCAACACCAGAATATTTACGCCACTTTTGCAAAACCGACTCAAAGTCCTCTGGCAGAGGCGCTTCAAAATGAATATGTTTTTTTAATGTGGGATGTTTGAACCCTAAAGTCTTGGCATGCAATGCTTGCCGGGGCATCAACTCAAAACAATTCTCAACAAATTGCTTGTATTTACTGAATACAGTTCCCTTCAGTATCTTATCACCACCATAAGTGGCATCACTGAATAAGGGGTGACCAATATGTTTCATGTGTGCCCGTATCTGGTGCGTACGACCTGTCTCCAACTGGCATTCCACCAAAGTCACATAATTCAAACGTTCCAAAACCTTGT
Organism: Bacteroidota bacterium; assembly: GCA_048498695.1. Taxonomy (GTDB): domain Bacteria; phylum Bacteroidota; class Bacteroidia; order Sphingobacteriales; family Sphingobacteriaceae; genus Mucilaginibacter. The sequence continues at coordinate 30,771 of JBEHXM010000029.1, read as the reverse complement.
AATGCGTTACTGCCCATTTCCCTTTTTCGGGATCATCATAAATAGCCATTACGCGGCGGTCGTTCACACTTCTGCCAATGTAACCGGTTACTGTGCCGTCCTGTTCAATATCCCCCCAAACCAGGGCCAGGTATTTCCGTGTAATGGTATGTTCAAAAAATTGACGTGCCAGGTAGGTCATAGACCGTTCATTTTTGCTGATAAGCAATAAACCCGAGGTGTCCTTATCAATACGATGAACCAGTCCCGGCCTCCCGTCATTACCAGGCAACGTAGGCAATTGCTGAAAATGATAAACCAGGGCATTTACCAGGGTACCAGTGTAATTATTATAACCGGGATGCACTACCATACCGGCAGCCTTGTTTACTACCAGTACATCATCATCTTCGTAAACAATATTTATTGGCAGGTTTTCCGGATATACTTCCGTATCGCGCGGCGGATGGGGCAATACTACGGAGATGACATCAAGTGGTTTGACCTTGTAACTGGCTTTTATCGTTTTATCGTTGACCAGTACATTTCCTTGTTCAATCGCATTCTGGATACGATTGCGCGATGCGTTCTCAACACGCGACATCAAAAACTTATCTATCCGTAAAAGCGACTGTCCTTTGTCAACTATTATCCGGAGATGCTCGTAGAGATCTTGTTCTTCCTGTTCTAATAGTTCGTTTTCGGTTGTCATCATCGCAAAAGTACTCGTTTTTTCACAATGGTTTCAGACAATTGAATATTGACGGATACTTGTTCTAAATTTGCTGAATGCAGATCGATTTTGAGATATTTAGCCCTGTCCATCAAATACAAGATCAATTATTTGATGAGCAGGGCTTAAAAGTTTTCATCAAGCGCGATGACCTGATCCATCCCATTATATCAGGTAACAAATGGCGTAAGCTCAAATACTTATTAAGACAGGCACGAGCCGAGAACAAAACACACCTGGTTACTTTCGGAGGTGCCTATTCCAATCACTTATTAGCGACTGCTGCCGCCGCTGCCAGGTTTGGCTTCAGATCGACAGGCTTTGTGCGCGGAGAAGAAGTATATAACGATACATTGTTCCTGTGCCGGCTGCACGGCATGAACCTGATATTTACAGATCGCGATAGTTACCGTGATAAAAAAGCTTTATTTAATAAACACTTTGCCGACAATAATGAGGCATTCTTTATTGATGAAGGTGGCGCCTCCCCTTTGGGTGCTAAAGGTTGCAGCGAATTAATTAATGAACTGACAGAACCTTACGATCACATATTCTGTGCCTGCGGAACAGGCACAACTGCGGCTGGCATCATTAATGGCATTAGCAGACATCAACTTGCTACGCAATTTCATGGTGTGCCTGTATTGAAAAATGGTGATTTTTTAAGAAATGATATCGATGAGTTTTTAACTGAAACTGCGGAATATCATTTACATACCCAATACCATTTTGGCGGCTATGGCAAAGTAAACGATGAACTGATTGGTTTTACCAAACAGTTTGTGGCCTCGACGGGAATATTGACAGAGCCTGTTTACACCGGTAAAATGTTATATGCGCTGTATGATCTCGCTAAAAAAAATCAATTTAAACCCGGCAGCCGGATACTGGCTATTCATACCGGTGGAATATGGGGTTTGTTAGGGATGAAGAATAAATTTATCTGATCCTGATTCCTGGAAAGTGACCATAAGCGGAACGTGATCGCTGTACTGCCTCCAGAAATCGTAATCCCCTATTTCGACAGATTGGATCTGATCTGCAAAATCAGCTGAAACAAAGCAGTAATCCAAATGATAAGGCTTCAACTGATGCCTGTACAGATAAAATGTAGGATGCTCCTCCTGTCCCTGAGTTTGTTTATGATGTAAATGATAAGCGCTGCAGATGCCCCGTTCATCCAGCTTTTTCACCACATCCGAGTGATTCCCGATCCGGTGGGTTCTATCCCAGATGGTATTACTATTAAAATCACCGGCAAGTATAGTTTTCTCAGATAATAATAGATGATCGTAATGATGGATCGCTTTCCAAACCTGCTCTACATATTGTCCGTCAGGGTCATTCGGGTTATGGGCCCAAACTGCGAATAAATTAAAGCTGGTTTCCCCGTTAGTTACATAAACCGGGACGATAAGCTGTATGTCCTGTTTATGCCCGTCCAGAATTTTCAACTTATAATCGCCGTAGGAAAATATGGCAAGTCCCTTATGCTGATTGTTGCCAAACCATAAAACATCTGTGGGTTTTGGGGTGGCAATATTAAACAGCAATTTCTCCGGGCACTCGCACTCCTGCACTATTAAGATGTCAGGTTGGTGAGATAAGATAACATCAGCCTTTTTTCTGAAAGCCATATTGCAGTTCCAGGTGATGATCTTCATAAAATTTATTGTTCTAACAAGCGTAAACTTAAACGTTTTATCAGCAATCCGCGCGTTTTTGGCTGCACTTGTTCCATTTTTATTTTCAAATCAGGAGGTGACTATTTCGTGCTTCGGTACAAAAAGTAACTTTAAACAATTTAAAGTTACTTTTTGTCTTATCGGTTCAAAAACCGCCTAATTATTGTTTTTAAGCGGTTTTCTTTGTAAATTTGAAACAAACCGATTGCTTATGTACAACCTGTTAGTATCTCCCGAAAATGTTCAGGCTTCTTTAGGGAAGCATATTCTTGCCGATGGTTACGACCTTACTTTTGATATGGAAAAAAGCAAGGGTGTGTATATGTACGATGCAAAATATAATCGCACTTATCTCGACTTTTTTACCTGCTTCGCATCGGTCCCTTTAGGTTATAACCATCCTAAGATGGTGAATGATGAAGAGTTCAAAAAGAACCTGTTGTTGGCCGCATTAACCAACCCATCAAACTCTGACATCTATACAGCACAGTATGCACAGTTTGTTGAAACTTTCAGCAGGGTTGGTATTCCTGAATACTTGCCTCATGCATTTTTTATTGCAGGTGGTTCGCTGGCAATTGAAAATGCCCTTAAAGTAGCTATGGACTGGAAAGTGCAAAAGAATTTTGCCAAAGGTTATACCAAAGAAAAGGGATTTAAGGTATTGCATTTTGAACAAGCTTTCCATGGTCGCAGTGGCTATACTTTAAGTTTGACTAACACGTTGCCCGCCAAAACAAAATGGTTTGCCAAGTTTGACTGGCCACGGGTATCTCTGCCACAGATCAATTTCCCTTATTCAGATAGTAACCATGAGGACCTGCTGAACAGGGAAGCCTTATCGATTGAACAGATCAAGAAAGCATTTGAGGTTAACAAAGACGATATCTGCGCGATCATTATAGAGCCTATACAATCTGAAGGCGGCGATAACCACGTTCGACAGGAATTTTTGGAGAAGTTAAGGCAACTGGCTGATGAAAATGAAGCCATGCTGATTTATGACGAGGTACAAACCGGTGTAGGACTTACAGGTAAATTCTGGTGCCATGAACATTTTGGCGAAAACGCACGGCCCGATATACTGGCTTTTGGTAAAAAAATGCAGGTATGTGGTATTTTAGCCGGCAAAAAGGTAGATGAAATAGAGGATAATGTATTCCATGTATCATCGCGCATTAATTCAACCTGGGGCGGCAGCTTGGTTGATATGGTGCGTTCATCTAAAATAATGGAAATTATTGAAGAAGATAACTTGTGTGATAATGCAGCCGTTGTGGGTGAGTACCTGCAAAACGGGCTATTAAAAATTGCTGAACGCAATTCTATTATAAGTAATGTCAGAGGGAAGGGCCTGCTTACTGCGTTTGATTTCCCTGATAAAAACAGGCGCGAGAAATTTATTAAGGAAGGAATGAACAGGAATGTGATGTTCCTTGGTTGCGGAAATAAAACCATCAGATTCAGGCCGGCACTGATCATGGATAAGGATCATATTGACGAGGGGCTTACTGTACTCGAAAAAATATTAGGCATATTATAATACTTTGTAATATTTTTGATACAAAGCACTTGTTAGTTAACTAACAAGTGCTTTTTTCGTTATATATAGACTATACAGACCCATTTATACACGTTAAGCTCCTCTATATTAATATAGCCTATTTTTTGAACACAATAGGCAATATTTCTAATTATTATGGCAGCTAATTTTGTATTTCATATATCCCATAAGCAGTTTTATTCAGACCATGAGCAAACACATTGAAAAATTAAAAAAACAACTTTTAGAAATATCCGAAGTGGTAAATTCGTTCCGCTCTGAGGCTGTGCAGGTAAGGATTATTGATCGTTTGTTAGATGCAATAATAGAATCTGATAAAGGAGATCTTGAAAACGGCGATACGTTTAATAAAAAAGGACGCAAAGCAAGATCAGAGGATGATGAAAACTCTTTAGCAACCGGCCGCAAAAAGCCTGGTGCTACCAAGATACTGAACCAGCTATTAGCCACCGATTTCTTTAACACCAGGCACTCCATTTCTGAAATAGCCGAATACTGTAAAGAGCATTACGATTCAGATTTCAAAACATCCGAATTATCCGGCATATTGTTAAAGCTTGCCAAAGAGAACAAGCTAAAAAGAGAAAGAAGTAATGACAATAACCGTTTTGAATATGTAAGATTATAAATAGGAGGTCCTCAGATAAACCAGGAGCCTTTTTTATTTCAGGTCAGACAGACTGTTGACCCCTAATATCTTTCTTGAAGTAAAGCCCTCCGCATATTTCACACCAATACTTTTCCCAAATTCGCGTGCCCTTGCTTCAACTACCGCAATAAATTCAGGCGATGATATGTAAGTTTGCGGTTCGTTTTGCCATTCGGGATTGAAGAATTGTGAGCCAAATGAATAAATGCTTTCTACTTTCTTATCCCAATGATCGGTCACATCTACCAAAATATCGGGCTTGATATAATTATCCTGTATAAAATGTAAAACCAGATTAGGCCGCCATGCTTCCTGTGTGTCACCATTATAGGTGGTTTCTATCTTTCTTAAACCGGATAAAAATGCCGCCTCCTCAACCAGTTTATTTGCCCTGCCATGGTCAGGATGCCTGTCGTGGTATGCATTGGTGATCACAATCTCCGGTTGAAACCTGCGTATAGCTTCTATCACCTTCAACTGGTATTCCTTTGTATTGGTAAAGAACCCATCGGGCAAACCAAGGTTATCTCTTACAGCAAGTCCTAATATTCTGCCGGATTCAGCAGCTTCCTTATCGCGTATCTCGGCTGATCCCCTGGTGCCCAGTTCACCCCGGGTCAGGTCAACAATACCTACTTTTTTACCAAGTACTATCTCTTTTAAAATAGTTCCGGCACAACCCAATTCAGCATCGTCTGGATGAACCGGTAAAACCAATATATCTAATTTAAGCATATACTAATAAATGTTATTGTTTGGGGGATAACAAACGGGCGATCTTCTTCCTGATCTTTGAAGAAGTTGGTTTGGTGAACGGGAAAAAGAAATCAGTTACAATGCCGGCTTTGTTGACCATGTATTTATGAAAATTCCACCTTGGTATTGAATTCAATTTACCATTCTGTTTTTTATCAGCCAAAAATTTATACAAAGGATCGGCATAGGGCCCCCTTACCCTTATTTTTTCAAAAACAGGGTAATTGGTTTGGTTATCCTCACAAAAATCTGCCAATCCCTTGCCTTCCAGGGGTTCCTGTCCGCCAAAATCATTTGACGGGAAAGCCAGTATCTCAAAATCCTTATCTCTAAATTCATTCTTCAGGGCTATCAAATCCTTCACCTGCGGGGTAAAACCACATTGAGATGCAATGTTTACGATCAAAAGGACTTTGTCTTTGAATTCAGATAAATTGATTACTTCACCGTCTAATTTTTGAATATTAAACTGGTAGATGCTGTTGTTATCCATTATTTAATTTTGGTAGGAATAATATCCCGCTTGCTGGAGAATAGCCTCTATATCACGTTCTTCGTTAGGATCGTACGTTTCCTTTAAGTTATGGCCAAAAAAACGGGCTACAGATTGAAACATAAAAGCTTTTAACCCGCCCTTTAATTCTTTAACCATTTGGTAGCTGGTGGTACCTGTTTGCCTGTCAATTAATTTTATCAGGACCTCACCCTGACTAATTGTCAGGTTCTCGATCTCCTTTTTAAACAGGTCTTTTATCTCGGTCTCGCAAGTATCAACCATCAACTTCTGCCGTTTTTTGTCAGCAGTTGTAGCCAGGTTACGTTGTAATTTCTGATATCTTTCGGCTGCAAACTTCGCATAAGGCAGCACTTTGTAAACATTGTATCTTAGACGATTATAGGCATCATGATCGGCTTTACTTTTAAATATCCTGACATCTACAATCTTAACCTCGTGAGTAACGATCATCGGAACCAACTCACCGTCAATATTAGTAAGGTATGTTTTAATGGTATCATTTTTGCCCATAATTAATGGACGCGCTTTCTGCTCCTGGGCTTTAACTATTCCCAGGCTACAGCAAAACAACAAAAGAAAACCAATAAATTTCATAATTTTACGTGATACAAAATTAACGTAATTTTTTTGGTATTGGAATAATAACCTGCAATAAGCGCATTTGTTGCAAGTTAATGATATTATACGTGTAAGCGGACATGAAAGATTTAGTGATCGATATAGAAGCCGAAAAGAATGAGATACTGAAAAGATATCGTGCTTTGCTGCGCGCCAGTAAATCAACCCTGCAAAAGGGTGATAAGCGGATGATACGCAAAGCATTTGATATGGCGCTTGAAAGCCATAAAGATATGCGCCGCAAATCGGGCGAGCCTTATATATACCATCCTATAGCCGTTGCACAAATAGCTGCCGAGGAGATCGGCCTGGGAACCACTTCTATTGTATGTGCTTTATTACATGATGTAGTGGAGGACACAGACGTAAACCTGGATGATATTGAAAGGGAGTTTGGTAAAAAGGTGGCCAAGATCATTGATGGTTTAACCAAAATATCAGGCGTATTTGATACCAATAGCTCGTTACAGGCCGAAAATTTCCGTAAGATGCTGCTTACCCTTGCAGATGATGTGAGGGTAATATTGATCAAACTGGCCGACAGGCTGCACAATATGCGCACGATGGAGTTTATGCCACGTGATAAGCAGCTTAAGCTTTCGTCCGAAACCGTTTACCTGTATGCCCCACTAGCTCATCGGCTCGGTTTGTATGCTATAAAATCTGAACTGGAAGACCTGTCCATGAAATACATGGAGCGCGAAACTTACCAGTTCATCAAAAATAAGCTGAATGAGAAAAAGACCGAGCGGGAAAAATTTATCCGGGACTTTATTGAACCGGTAAAAAAAGTACTGGAGGGTCAGGGCCTGCATTCAGATGTTTTTGGGCGACCGAAATCGATCCATTCCATCTGGAATAAAATGAAGAAAAAGTCCGTTCCCTTTGAGGAAGTGTACGACCTTTTTGCCATCAGGATCATACTCGATAGCACACCAGACAGCGAGAAATCAGATTGCTGGAAAGCCTATTCAATAGTTACCGATCTGTACCGGCCAAACCCTGACCGCCTGCGCGACTGGATATCGTCGCCTAAGGCAAATGGATACGAATCACTACATACCACGGTAATGGGACCTCGCGGACAATGGGTAGAGGTGCAGATACGCACCAAGCGCATGAATGAGATAGCTGAAAAAGGTTTCGCAGCCCACTGGAAATACAAGGAGTCATCAAGCGATAGCGGGCTTGATCAATGGGTGCAGAAAGTACGTGATATGCTGAAAAACCCGGAATCCAATGCATTAGATTTCCTGGACGATTTTAAAATGAACTTATTCTCTGACGAGATATTCATTTTTACGCCGAAGGGTGCATTAATCCAGTTGCCGCTAAATGCTACTGCCCTGGACTTTGCTTTTGAGATACATACCGATGTGGGTGCCAGCTGTATAGGCGCCAAAGTGAACCATAAGCTGGTACCGCTAAGCTACAAGCTGCAAAACGGAGACCAGGTAGAAGTGATCACATCCAGTAAGCAAACCCCCAAGGAAGACTGGCTCAATATTGTGGTGACCGCCAAAGCCAAAGCCAAGATAAAATCTGCTTTAAAGGAAGAGAAACGAAAAGTAGCCGACGAGGGTAAAGAGATACTGGAGCGTAAGATGAAATCATTAAAGATCACTTACAACTCCGAAAATATCCACAAGATCAGTTATTATTTTAAGCTGGCTTCAACACAGGACCTGTTTTTTAATGTGGCCCAGGGCATTATTGATATGAAGGACCTGAAAGAATACCAGGCGTCAGAAAAAGTAATTGAGAACAAACCACAGGATAAAATAGAAAACGAGCAGGTGCAAAGCCTGCTAAGGAATATCAAAACCAAAGACAGTGATATGCTGCTGATTGGTGAGGATATGCAGAAAATTGATTACAAACTGGCCAATTGCTGCAACCCTATCCCCGGTGACGATGTATTCGGTTTTATTACGGTTAGCGATGGTATAAAAATACACCGTACCAATTGCCCCAATGCGGCCAAGCTGATGGCTAATTATGGTTACCGGATTGTTAAAGCAAGATGGACCAATCAGCAGGAACTGGCATTTTTAACCGGACTGCGAATTACGGGTATAGATGATGTGGGCCTGATCAATAAGCTAACCACCGTTATATCGCACGATTTCAAAGTAAACATGCGTTCCATTACCGTGGATAGTGATAATGGCATTTTTGAAGGCTCTATCATGGTTTATGTGAATGATACGGAGCATTTGGATAACCTGATAAAAAGGCTGAAGCAGGTAAAAGGCGTTACCTCTGTAAACCGTTTTGATTCAGCAATTGAAAAAGCATCGTGAATCAAGAGCCAAGAATCAAGATACAAGAGTCAAGACATTTAGCTTATCCTGGTTCTTGATTCTTGTCTCTTGATTCTATTTTATTATTAATAACTTTGACCCTTTAAGAATACAACATGTCTCAACAGGAAACCATAGCTATGGTTAAGAAGATTTTCGAGGCTTATCTCGAAAACAAAAACCTCAGGAAAACGCCTGAACGTTTTGCCATACTGGAAGAAATCTATTCACGCTCTGACCATTTTGATGTGGAATCATTGTATATCCACATGAAAAATAAAAAGTACCGTGTCAGCCGTGCAACGGTATATAACACATTGGAGCTGTTAGTATCCTGCGACCTGGTAACCAAACATCAGTTCGGCAAAAACATGGCCCAGTTTGAAAAATCATACGGGTACAAACAACACGACCATATTATCTGCATCGACTGCGGCAAAGTAGTTGAATTTTGTGATCCGCGTATACAGCAAATACAAAGTATGATGGGCGGAATATTAAAATTCGAGATCAAACATCACTCGCTTAACCTCTACGGAAACTGTGAAAAACTTAGGGCAGGTTTTTGTGACAGAAAAATATAATTCAATGAACAAACCAGTTTTAAGCAAGCAGGCATTCTGGGATGTTGATATGGATAAGATCGACTATGAAAAAAATGCTGTTCATGTGGTAGAAAAGGTAATAGAAAGAGGAAAAGTTGAAGATTTTAATAATTTATTAAGGTTTTACGGCTTTGAGAAGGTTAAAGAACTTGCTTTACAGGCGCTCTGGTTATCTGATATTAGTATAAATTTTTGTTGCACGCTATTTAAAGTAAAACCTTCAGATTTTAAATGCTACGAGAAGAAACAGTTGAACCGTCCACACTGGGACTTCTAAAAAGGATAGCTGCTTTACCTGAAATAAAACCATTCAGGCTAGTTGGCGGCACGGCGCTTTCATTACTTTTGGGTCACAGAAAATCAATTGATTTAGACTTTTTTACCGATCAGTCACTTGAGAAAGATATTTTTATCCCGGCATTGGAAGATGTGTTTGGGAAGGTAATTTCCACTAATGAAAGAAGTAAGTATATTTATCAATGTATTATCCAAGATGTAAAAGTCGATTTTGTTTCTGTTAAAGATCCATTTTTAAATCCTATACAAATAATAGATAATATTCCCTTTGCCGATATTAAAGATTTAATAGCTTTGAAACTTAATGCGGTTAAAGGCAGGGGGGTAAAAAAAGATTTTTGGGACATAGCTAAATTGCTGGAAACTTATTCCCTTGAAAATCTTTTTCAATTTTATCAAGATAGATATAGTTATGATGATACCTTTGCGGTATTAAGATCGGTAATTTATTTTACTGATGCTGAAAATACTATTGCGCCTGAGTCTTTAGATGGTATGACCTGGGAAAAAGTAAAAAAAACCATCACAAATGCATTTGACGATTATTATAGAAATATTAAAAATTAATGGCTGTTGACGTATTATTAGGCCTCCAATGGGGCGATGAGGGTAAAGGAAAAATTGTTGACGTACTGAGTGCTGATTATGACCTGATCGCGCGCTTCCAGGGTGGTCCGAATGCAGGACACACACTTGAGTTTGATGGCAAGAAATTTGTCTTAAATACCATCCCTTCAGGTATCTTTTTCCCAAACACACTCAACCTTATCGGTAATGGTGTTGTAATTGACCCGATCACCCTGAAAAAAGAAATAGAAAAACTGAAGGATGCGGGTCATGACCTGTTGGCAAAAAAGAACCTGGTGATCGCAAAAAAAGCCCACCTGATCTTGCCTACCCACCAGTTACTTGACGCCGCTTCAGAGAAAAAAATGGGGGAGGGTAAAATAGGTTCGACATTAAAAGGTATCGGTCCAACCTATATGGACAAAACCGGGCGTAATGGTTTACGCGTTGGCGATGTTACCTTGCCCGACTTTAAAGAACGCTACCAAAAGCTGGCTGATAAGCATCTTTCTATGCTGCAGGCATTATATGGAGAAGTCCCTGATTTCTCAGAACGTGAGCAAGCTTTCTTTGAAGCTGTTGAACTGCTTAAAAAGTTCCCGCTGGTTGATTCAGAACATCTGGTAAATAACTATATCAAACAAGGTAAAAAAGTTTTAGGCGAAGGTGCACAGGGTGCTATGCTTGATATTGATTTTGGTTCATACCCATTTGTAACCTCATCTAATACCACTGCCGCAGGTGCTTGTACCGGCCTCGGGATTGCTCCACGGCAGGTTGGTGATGTTATCGGCATTTTTAAAGCTTATTGTACCCGCGTTGGCGGCGGCCCCTTCCCTACCGAACTGGATAATGAAACGGGTGAAGAACTGCGCCGGATCGGTCATGAGTTTGGCGCAACTACCGGAAGGCCACGCCGAACCGGCTGGATCGATCTGCCGGCCTTAAAATACGCGATCATGCTGAGTGGTGTAACTCAATTGGTAATGACCAAGGCTGATGTTTTAAGCGGCTTTGATAAAATATATGCCTGCACCCATTACAACTACCTGGGAGAGAAAATCGACTATATGCCTTATGACATTTGTTCGGTAAATCCTGAGCCAGTATTAAAAGAGATAGATGGCTGGAACGAAGACCTGACCGGTATAACCGAACTTTCGCAAATACCTGCTAAACTGAAATTATATATCGATTTTCTGGAAGCGGAATTAGGCGTACCGGTTAAATACCTTTCTGTCGGGCCCGACCGTAAGCAAACATTGGTACTTCACTAAGCAAAAATATTGCTATAATTATACAAAGGCTCCCCGGTAACCGGAGAGCCTTTTCATTTTACTTGATTACTTTTGCAGCGTGATAATACAAGCCACTGATCCGAAAGATTTTAAGTTAAAGGCGCTGCAATGGGCATCATCATTTGATGTGTTTTGTTATCTTGACTCCAATAATTTCAAAGATCAATATTCAAAATTTGATGTACTGCTGGCTGTTGGGGTTAGAGATGAGGTGATTGTAAAAGCAGGTTCAGCATTCAATAAACTGGAGCAATTTCGTACCAAATATCCCGGTTGGGCTACAGGCTTTTTTACTTATGATCTTAAGAATGAAATAGAGAAATTAGCATCTGAAAATCCTGACCAGCTGCATTTTCCTGATCTTTATTTCTTCGCGCCAAAACACCTGATTCTCATAAGAAATGGCAGAGCAGAGGTCATTTCAGATGACGAACAGCAAGTTTCCGATCAAATACAATCACAATCAATACAGCAAACCAGCCCCATCTCAAACATTCAGTTAAATTCCCGCTTCAGCAAAGAAGAATATATTGAAACGGTAATTAAGATCAAGGAGCATATCAGTCGTGGAGATATTTATGTGACCAATTTTTGCCAGGAGTTTTTTGCAGAAAATGCAGTTATCGATCCGCTGAATATCTTTCAGAAATTAAACGCTATTTCACCAAACCCCTTTACTGTATTTTTAAAGTTAAGGGATCAATATATTTTGTCGGCATCACCGGAGCGCTTTCTTGCAAAAAGAGGCAATAAACTGATCTCGCAGCCCATAAAAGGAACATCGAAAAGATATGATGATCCCGAAAATGATAAACTATCCCAACAAAACCTAAAAACACACTCCAAAGAGTTACAGGAGAATGTAATGATCGTCGACCTGGTACGAAATGATCTAACCAAATCGGCTGTACCGGGGACTGTGGGTACCGAAGAATTATTCGGCATTTACAGTTTTAAACAGGTTCACCAGATGATATCAACTGTAGTTTGTGAATTACGGGATGATGTCAGCCCGGTGGAAGCCATAAAAAATACATTCCCCATGGGCAGTATGACTGGCGCGCCCAAGATCAGCGCCATGCAGTTGATGGAGCAGTTTGAGCGAAGTAAACGCGGCGTGTATTCCGGGGCGATAGGCTATTTTAGCCCAGACAATGATTTTGATTTCAATGTGGTGATCAGAACCCTGCTATATAATTCTGCTAACAAATATTTATCCTTCCAGGTGGGTGGCGCGATAACCTATCAGGCTGAGCCGGAAAAAGAATACGAAGAATGCCTGCTTAAAGCCCAGGCAATACTGGAGGCACTGGAGCAGACCGGATTTTCATCCCGGCCCTGACGATCACATCGGAACCATCTGCAAAAAAAACCGAATAAGGTTGTTTACTCAAATAAGGTTCAAACGCTTTGCCATACAGTTTTGAAATATCGGCATCAAATATGGTATCGGTAACAGCACCGGCATTCCAGCTGATATGTTCCACCTGGTACTCTATAGTCAGTTTATCACCAGCTTTGTTATATCCCCAGTAATGCTCCAGTATAAATTCTTCCTGGCTGCCTGCATTCATGGATGTAAGCTTTTCATTTACAGTTCCTCCTAAATAGTTCCACCGACCGTTGAGCTTCCATTCATACAGGTACCGAATCTTATCCTCATCAATTTTGTTAATGCTGTGCCGCATCGGCATTGCGCTGTAATGCTCTTTATACAGATTATTGGCAATTAATACGATCATCCGTTTTGGCACAATTTCGCTGATAAAAACGGCTCCGCGTTTCCATTGTGCTCCGTCAAAGTATCTTACATAAAAGCGCAGGTTAACTTCCTCAAAGTTCACATGCATTGGCCAGCGGATACCCAATACCTGTGTATCCCTGAACAGGAAACCTACCATACTCACCAAAGCTTTGCCCTGCCAAAGATCAAGTTCGGTAAAAGGAGGTAAATAAGGCTTTAAAATGAGGGGATCAACTTCATAATTAAGCATTAACAGGTTATTCCATTGCGCTTTCAGAAATTGCGATTTAGCCATATACTATTGTTGGTGATAATATTTCATCGCCTCGGGTATCCGATTTTTGATATCCTGTATACGTGTGGCATCAGCGGGGTGCGTGCTTAAAAACTCAGGAGGTACACCGCCTTTGTTTTGTGCGGCCATCCGTTCCCAGAACGATACTGCAAAGTGAGGGTCGTAGCCTGCCATAGCCATAAAAGTTAACCCTAAACGGTCTGCTTCCGATTCCTGGCTCCTTGAATATTTTAATAATGCCAATTGTCCGCCCACCCCGTAAAGCTGGTTAACGATGGTTTGGGTTGTTGCTGATTTATCGGATGTTGCTGCACCCACTATGGCCCCACCTGCTTGGGCCGCCATTTGCTGGGATATTCTTTCAGCTGAATGCCGGGCTATCGCATGGCCTATTTCATGCCCCATCACGGTGGCCATCCCGGCATCATCCATAGTGATGGGCAAAATTCCGCTATAAACGGCTACTTTGCCGCCAGGCATACACCAGGCGTTTACTTCCTTGCTTTGGATAAGATTAAATTCCCATTGGAAACTGTACTGATCGCCATAGCCATTCGCTTTAAGATAGCTTTCTATGGCTGAAGATAGTTTTTCACCTACCCGCCTAACGGTTTGGGCATCACGCGTACCGCTAATCACTTTGGTAGATGGATCTGATAAGAGCTGCTTGTAGCTGGCTGCGGCAGATTTATTCACCTGGGCGTCTCCAACCAAACTTATCTGTTTCCGGCCGGTTAAAGGCACAGTGGCGCATGAAATTAATATAGCGAGTGTAAATAATAATGAAAACGATTTTAACTTTTTCATATCAGCTCTCCTTTCGCTTAAACAGGTTTACTTTCGATTCTTTTCCTTTTAGCAGGCGTTCGATATTTTTTTGGTGAGTAACTAATATGAGCGCACAGATACACATCCCATAAATAATAACCGAGCGTATGTACAGAGGATAGATAAATGTGACCCCTATAAGGTAGGTAAAGCCCGCAACAATAGAACTTAGGGAAACATAGCGGGTGATAAGCAATACGATAATAAATACTACCACACAAAGTAATGCGGCCTGCAAGTGAATGGCCAGCACCATCCCGAAAAGCGTAGCGATTCCCTTTCCGCCCCTGAAACCGGCAAAGATGGGAAACAAATGGCCCATTACAGCAACTATGCCCAGTGCCAGTTCAAGGTTGATATACGATACGGAATGAGGTCCCCCGGTAGTTGAAACCCCGATAAAAACGACCAGTTTAGTAGCAGTAAAGCCTTTTAATATATCTATGAGCATTACGGGTATCCCGGCTTTTTTACCCAGCACTCTGAAGGTATTGGTAGCACCGGCATTACCGCTCCCATATTCCCGGACATCGACACCATAAAACGCCATACCAATCCATACAGCAGTAGGTATTGATCCGAAAAGATAGGCTAAAACAAGCGCCCAGCTCGAGTAAACGTTTATCATTTCTGCACAATATTAATAAAATGATACTGTACTAACTATACTGCTCATTAATCTTTAATAGCTTTTAAACTCAGGTCTAAACTTTTCACGGAATGCGTTAATGCACCTACCGAAATGTAATCAACCCCGCACTCTGCATATTGCCTGATATTATCGCTGGTAATACCTCCTGATGCTTCAGTGATGTATCGCCCTTCGATCATATTCACCGCCTGGCAGAGGTCATTAAAATTAAAATTATCCAATAAAATGCGATTGATACCACCGGCCTCCAATACCTGTTGCAATTCATCCAGGTTCCTTACCTCAATTTCGATGGCTAATTTCCTGTTAGATTTTTCCAGGTAGCGTTGTGTATTTTCAATAGCCTGCCTGATACCGCCTGAATAATCTACATGATTATCCTTGATCAGGATCATATCATACAATCCGAACCTATGATTTACGCCACCGCCTATTCGTACCGCCCATTTTTCTAGATAACGTAATCCGGGTGTGGTTTTGCGTGTATCCAGCACTTTGGTGTTAGTTCCTTTCAGCAAGTCAACGATTTCCCGGGTTCTTGTAGCAATGCCCGACATGCGCTGCATACAATTGAGCACCAAACGCTCCGCCTTTAATATACTTCGCGCGTCTCCCTCCACTTCAAAAACGATGTCTTTTGGTTTTACTTCGGCGCCATCATTTAAAAAGACTGTAACCTTTAAAGTACTATCAATTTCCTTAAATATTTCGAGGGCCAGTTCAACCCCCGCTAATATACCGCTGTCTTTTACTAATAATTTTGCTTTACCAATTGTACCATCCGGGATGGTGGCCAGTGAAGTATGATCGCCGTCGCCTACATCTTCGGCTAAAGCGCTGGTAATGAAGTGATGTATAATTTGTTTATCCAAACCTTTGAGATTTATGGCTCAAAAGTATAAACAATTGGGAATTATTTTGTTTTTTCCGACTCTATCCGTATTTCGTCCAGTTCAAAACGTCCATTCACATTTTTTAGTGAAAAGGAAGTGCGGTATGTTCCGTTATTGGTACCAAGCATAAGTACTGCAAAACGGTAATTCGCATTTGAAGCGACACGGTGAATTATTTTAACCGATTTAGGTGGATTGCGCTTAAAAAAGTCAGTAAGTACCTGTTCGGCCTGGGTATTTGAATAAACATTCTCCTGGTCTAATACAGTCAGCTCAATGGATGATGAAAAGTTGCTGGCCAACTCGTGAATATCTCCCTGCTTGATCAATTCAGCAGTTTTATCAATGATATCTGTGGGGTTTGCAGATATAAAAGATAAGGTTAGCATCAGCAAAAACAGGTAAAGCAGCTTCATATCAAATGAATTGAAATTATCCTGAATAAACCTTACGGATTAAATTAATAATGTTAAACGCATATTAATGTTTAAACGTTGCCATTATATTTGCATTGTGGAAAAAAACAAAAAAGTAGTACTTATTATTCTCGACGGCTGGGGTTATGGCCGCAACGATAATTCAAATGCAATATATAAAGCCAATACGCCATTTTTTGACTCAATGCTACAGCAATACCCAAATTCTAAACTGGAAGCATCGGGTACTGCGGTAGGGTTACCCGCCGGGCAAATGGGAAATTCAGAAGTGGGGCACATGAACCTGGGCGCCGGGCGCATTGTGTACCAGGAACTTGGCCGTATTCATAAAGCGGTAGATGATAACGAATTCCCAACCAATCCGGTGATCAAAGAAGCGTTTGAATACGCGAAACAAAATAATAAGGATGTTCATTTTATTGGTTTGGTATCCGATGGTGGTGTACACTCGCACATCAGGCACCTGGAAGGGCTTTGTGATGCTGCCAACCAGTTCAACCTGGATAATGTTTATATCCATGCCTTTTTAGATGGCCGCGACACCGATCCAAATTCAGGCGTAAAATTCATCGGTCAACTGGAAAATCACATCGCAAATACTCCCATCAAGTTAGCATCTGCTATAGGGCGTTATTATGCGATGGATAGGGACAATCGTTGGGAAAGGGTTAAAAAAGCGTATGACCTGCTGGTAAACGGCACGGGTAAACACACACAGAATATTTTAGAGTCGATACAGGAATCATATAAAGCGGGCGTAACCGACGAATTTGTGGACCCTATTGTGCGTGTTAACAATAATGGCGAGCCTATTGCAGTAATAAAAAACGATGATGTGGTAATTTGTATCAACTTCAGGACCGACCGTGGGCGTGAAATTACACAAGCATTAACCCAGAAATCATTTCACGAACAAAACATGCATCCTCTGAAGCTGCATTATATCACCATGACCACCTATGACGAAACATTCAAGGGTGTAAAGGTGATCTTTACCAAGGATGACCTAACCAAAACTTTGGGCGAAATACTGGAACATGCCGGAAAGAATCAGATCCGCATTGCCGAAACGGAAAAATATCCGCATGTAACCTTCTTTTTTTCGGGGGGCCGCGAAAAAGAATTTATTAATGAAAAGCGTTTGCTGATACCATCGCCAAAAGTTGCTACCTATGATCTGCAGCCTGAAATGAGTGCAGAGGGTATACGCGATGCGATCATTCCTGAACTGGAAAGCGGCTGGCCCGATGTTGTGATCCTGAACTTTGCAAATACTGATATGGTAGGGCATACCGGCGTGTTTGAGGCGGTAATGAAAGCTGCTGAAACTGCTGACCGTTGTACGCAGGCAGTGGTAGAAACAGGAATCAAAAACGGTTATTCGTTTATCATCATAGCCGACCATGGCAATGCCGATTACATGATCAATGATGATGGCTCACCCAATACGGCCCATAGCACCAATTTGGTACCGTGCATTGTGATAGACAATGATGTAAAACATGTAAATGATGGTAAATTGGGAGATATAGCCCCTACCATTCTAAAAATGATCGGGGTGGCTATTCCTGAAGAAATGACCGGTAATGTATTGGTATAGATCATCAAAAAAGTTTATTATTCTTATAACAGGCCTGGTTTTATTGCTGGGCAGCGTTACTTCTTGCAAAAGGGATAACGTTGCCTCAAATGATACTATGGCCTTTTTTGATATTAAAGGTTATTTCAGGGCCGACTCTTCCCGTTTAGCCAAATTAAACCCCCTGGTGAATAAAACAGTAGTGCATAATCAAGTTCCTGAAAATAAAAAAGTCCACATATCTAACTGGGGAACCGAATTAAGCCTTTTTACAGAGTCGGACATTAACCGGCCAGCCTGGAAAAATAGCTACAGTACACAAACTGAAAATGATCTGTTGATCTACAAAGCGAAAGACCCTTTATTAAAAACCCAGGAGATCGTTATCAAAAAAGAAGGTGATAAGGTTAAATGGATTCTGATATTTAATCATACAAAAAATATCCTGTATGAGACCGCCGAAAAGCTGAGCTATTTTCCCGACTCGCTTTACCTGATCCAGAAATCGCAAAAAGTAAGATTATTAGGAAAGGAAACCTACAGGATAAGCGGCTCCCTTAATTAATGACGGGCAGAAGTGGTGGTAACAACGGTCAGTTTGGTCTTTACTGTTTCCATCAATGATGAAATATCTGAACGGTTAGGATTATCGGTCAAAACTTTTTGAAAATCATTAATAGATGCCTTCAATGAGTTTATCCCGCGATTCTTATCGTAAAAGTGAGTATTTGCCTGTAGTTTGAATTCTCCGTATTCACGGTAAGCAATGGCCCTGTTCTGGTAAAATTTAGTATTGTTCTGGGTATCGTTAGGGTCTATTGCTATAGCTTTGGTAAAGTCTACAATGGCACCTAAAAGGTTTTTCTCCCTGTCTGCATCGCTCTGTTGGTTATCCTTAGCAAGGTAGCTTTTTGCTCGGGCCCTGTAATAATATGCCGAACCGTCTGCCGGTTTGATAGCAATTACTTTATTGTATGCCTGGATAGATTTCTTGTAGTTTTCGCTATGGTAATAGGAATAACCTAACATCCAAAGCGCACTGGCATTGGTCGAATCAATAATGCATGACTTTTCCAGGTGGCTGACGGCCGATTTAAAATCTCCGTCAAAAAAAGCCTGCTGACCCAGTTTAAAATAAGCGTTTTGCGAAAACGCCGCATTAAACGAGGAAATGATCAGAAAAGACAGTATTAACGGTACCTTCATTGGGTGTTAGTTCACTTTAAACAAAAATAGCAAACCTTTGCTTATGACCTTATTAACTTATTTTGTGTAAAAATATTATATCTAACGCATCATTTTATAAAAAACAACGTTCAAAATATTCACTGGACTTAATTATAAACCGTGCTGACTTTTTTTCACCTGGAAAATTTATCACGCTTTTTCAATAATCGGGTTAATAATAGTATAAATAGCATATTGCCATTCATTTATATTTAATTAACTTGTATTGTTCGGTCAAACTATATATTGGCATAGGTCTTGAAAGATACTTGTGCTATGGGCAAATAACTTGTTTTGCCCTCTTATTTTATTCCTGTAATTTTGCAGGCTGACATTATGACGTTTTTTTACACAGACAGAAAGGGTATTTGATGAGTTTTGATCCATTTGATTTTAAAAATGCTTTACCGATTATAAACGAGGATTCTGAATTTTTTCCGCTGATGTCCACCGAGGACGAAGAGGAAATGAATAACGAACAAATGCCGGAGATACTGTCTATACTGCCACTACGCAATACGGTATTATTTCCGGGGGTAGTTATTCCTATTACGGTAGGCAGAGATAAATCGATCAAACTGATACGCGACGCCAATAAGGGCAAACGTATGATAGGTGTGGTTGCCCAGCAGGATGTGGCTATTGAAGATCCGACCTTTAACCAGTTGAATAAGGTTGGTACCATAGCATTGATCATCAAAATGCTGCAAATGCCCGATGGAAACACTACCGTGATCCTGCAGGGTAAGAAAAGGTTTATCCTCAAAGAGGAAGTGCAAAGTGAGCCCTATCTGAAAGCCAGAATTGAGCCCTTTAAAGAAATAAAGCCAAAGGAAGATAAGGAATTTAAGGCCATGGTTTCCTCTATAAAGGATATGTCCATGAATATTATCCAGCTTTCGCCAAATATTCCGAGTGAAGCGGGTATTGCTATCCGTAATATAGAAAGCACATCGTTCCTCATCAATTTCATATCCTCCAATATGAATGCCGATATGGCCGCCAAACAAAGGCTGCTGGAGATCGCCAATCTGCGCGAAAGAACAAAATTGGTATTGGAACACCTCACACTTGATCTGCAAATGCTGGAGTTAAAAAACCAGATACAGAGCAAAGTGCGCATAGACCTGGATAAGCAGCAGCGCGATTATTTTTTAAACCAACAGCTAAAGACGATACAGGAAGAACTTGGCGGCAATTCGCCCGATTTGGAGATAGACGACCTGCGTAAAAGAGCGATCAAAAAGAAATGGGGTAAAGAGGCTAAAGACCATTTCAGTAAAGAGTTGGAAAAATTAGCCCGAACTAACCCTGCAGCTGCTGATTATTCTGTACAGATCAATTACCTGGAATTGCTGCTCGACCTGCCATGGAACGAGTTCACCAAAGACAATTTTGATCTTAAGCGTGCCCAAAAAGTATTAGACAAAGACCATTTTGGTTTAGATAAAGTAAAACAACGCATTATAGAGTATCTGGCAGTGCTTAAGTTAAAGCACAATATGAAAGCTCCTATTTTATGTTTGGTTGGCCCTCCGGGAGTTGGCAAAACATCATTAGGCAAATCTATCGCCAAAGCTTTGGGGCGTAAATATGTACGTATGGCATTGGGTGGCATACGCGATGAAGCCGAAATTAGGGGGCACCGTAAAACGTATATCGGCGCCATGCCGGGCCGCATTATACAAGCCATTAAAAAGGCAGGTGCTGCTAACCCTGTATTTATACTGGACGAGATCGATAAGGTTGGGAATGATTTCAGGGGCGATCCCTCATCAGCGTTACTTGAAGTACTTGATCCTGAACAGAACAGTACATTTTATGACCATTATGTAGAGGTTGATTTCGACCTGTCAAATGTAATGTTCATTGCAACAGCAAACTCATTAAGCAGCATCCAGCCTGCTTTACTTGACCGTATGGAGATCATAGATGTAAGTGGCTATACCATTGAAGAAAAAATTGAAATAGCTAAACAGCACTTAGTACCCAAACAACGCGAAGCGCATGGTTTAAAGCCAAAAGATATTGTAATAAAAAATGATGTTCTTGAGAAACTGGTGGAAGACTATACGCGTGAATCAGGTGTACGTGCGCTGGAGAAGAAA
Source organism: Bacteroidota bacterium (assembly GCA_048498695.1). Lineage (GTDB taxonomy): Bacteria > Bacteroidota > Bacteroidia > Sphingobacteriales > Sphingobacteriaceae > Mucilaginibacter. The sequence goes on along the minus strand of JBEHXM010000029.1, from coordinate 9,437 downwards.
ATAGGTTCAGTAGTACGTGGTGTGGCAAAAGATATAGCCATGGGCGAACTTCATACTCCTCTGGTATCCAAAAAAGAAGTAGAAAAAATATTAGGATCACCTATATATGACAAGGACCTGTATGAAGGGAACGAAGTTGCCGGCGTGGTAACAGGCCTTGCATGGACATCAGTAGGCGGCGATATATTATTTATTGAAGCCAGCCTGAGTCCGGGTAAAGGACGCCTGACCTTAACAGGTAACCTGGGCGATGTAATGAAAGAATCGACTACTATTGCATTAGCTTATTTAAGAGCCCATGCTAAAGACTTTGATATTAATCCGAAACTGTTCGATCAGTGGGATGTGCATGTTCATGTTCCTGCCGGGGCTACCCCAAAAGACGGCCCTTCTGCGGGTATCACCATGCTAACCGCCTTAACATCGGCGTTTACCCAACGAAAGGTAAAACAACACCTGGCAATGACAGGCGAAATAACCCTGCGCGGACGGGTTTTGCCTGTAGGTGGTATTAAAGAAAAAATACTTGCAGCCAAGCGCGCTAATATCAAGGAGATCATCCTTTGCAAATCCAATCAAAAAGATATTCTTGAAATTAAAGAAGATTATATAAAAGACCTTCAATTCCACTACGTTACCGATATGAAAGAGGTTATTAATATGGCTCTTTTAAAGCAATTGGTAAACAATCCCCTCGACCTTACTGTTAAGGAAGATCTGAAGCCTGTGATGAACTAAATCCGGGCCAAAAAGCCTCATCTTTAAAGTATTATATAGATCCCCGCCCAATAAGCGGGGATTTACTTTTTATATTTAATAATAAGCCTGAAACTTTTTGATTACCAGCAACGTAATACGCGATAACTAAACTAATAAATAAAAAAATAATTTATAATGAATAATCTTTTTACATCAAAGGGCAGGGTTATCTTATTTCTCCTTCTGGTTTTCCACTTCGGACTGAAAGTGCAGGCTTCAGCAAATACCAGGATGGTTTCTGATACAGATACCACAAAAAAATCGGCCATTAACAGCCAGACGATAAGAACGGATACTACCTTAGTCCTGAAAGCGGGTAGCACCATAAGCACCATAGTTAAAAATTCAGATACTACCTTGATCATTGATGGTGTGGCTACCACAGTACCAAAGAAAAGTGATGTAAAAGCCGATCCTGCCACTTCTACTGGCGCAGATTCTTTAAACGCTGCAAAAAAAGACACTGCAAATAAATCACATGGCCTGGTCGAAGTAAAAAATAACGACCCTTCTACTATAGATATAGCGGCCCCGCCTGTTGACGGAGTGGTCCAGGTTAAAAATACAGAGAATGCTCCTCCTGCAAATGTTACTATTGGTTCTGTACCAACAGATGGCATTATCCAGGTTAAGGATGCTGCTACTATGTCTGCTGATAGTGCGGCGCAGGCAAAGGCAAAAGATGCGACTGACTCAGGGCAACCACAAAACGGGCAAATGCAGTCAGATAGTACCAAAGCACAAAAGGCAAATGCCGGCGCTGCCGGAGCCCCTGCTGATGCTGCAACCGATACTGCAACAACCGCCGCAGGTACAGCTGCTGCCGGAACAACACCCGGAGCAACATCAACATCAGGTCAGCCCATTAACGGCATGATACAAGTTAAAAATGTTGATACAACACTTGCCAAAAAAGGGGATACTACCTTAATGAGGAGGCCGGATACAACCGCTATGCAAACAGATACTGCTGATAGCACCGCGGTAAAAGCAAAAGGTTATTACCTGGAAGTAGGTGGAGCTGGTCTTGCAATATCTGCTAACTACGATGCACGTTTTAATAAAGAACGGAATGGCTGGGGTTATAGGATTGGTTTAGGGGGCTTTATCGCAGGTGGCAACAGGGTTATTACTGTTCCCTTCCAGGTCAATTACCTCATAGGACAGCATAGTTCCATGTTAGAATTTGGTGCAGGTACAACGTTCCTCAGCTCTCAGGGGGATAATAAAGGAAAAACGTGGGAGTTTGATAAGATAACGGGCTTTATTGCCACCGGCTCTATCGGTTATCGCTATCAGCCGGAACACAAAGGAATAAATTTCAGGATAGCATTTGTGCCGATCCTGTATGATGAAGGTTTGATACCTGCCGGCGGGATAAGCGTGGGATACACCTTTAAATAAAAAAATATTATTAAGTTTACAGAAGCCTCGATTTTATCGGGGCTTTTTTTATTTTCGACCTTTATTTCTGCAATTATTTCATGACCCTTAAAGCAATTTGTTTCTTTTTATGCTTTGCTATAAGCTGCAAAGTGCTTGCCCAATCACACAGTACGGAGATAGGTTTGCAGAGCGATAACGACTCCTACCTTGGCCAGGGTTCTGACCGGTATTATACTGATGGTATTTTTATTTATTACCACAAAGCGCTCAAGGTTGACGCTAATACAAACCTGCAAAACAAGGTGCTGGGTTTTGAAGTAGGGCAAAAAATATTTAACCCGCAAACCGGCAGCATATTTTATAAAGGTGTAGATAACCCGGGTTATATAGATCGTCCTTTTGCCGGCTACCTTTATGTGGGTTCAACGTTAAATCGATTATATAAAAACGAAAGTAACCTAAAATTAGGCGCACAACTAGGCATAGTTGGCCCGGATGCGTATGGCCGACAGGTACAAACCTTTGTACACGATAATTTTGGTTTTTACCATCCAAGCGGCTGGCAGTACCAGGTTGACAATAGTTTGGTATTAAACCTTTCTGCTGAATACAATCGATTGCTTGCACGGGGCTCATGGATAGATGTTTCATTTACCGGTTATGCTAACCTGGGTAATGGTTTTAGCGGCGCCGGTTTGGGGCCATTGTTTCGCCTGGGTAATTTCAACCAGCTATTTAATTCTTTAAGTACACAAAGTACAGCTATTCAGCCGGGGTCGGTTGCACCGCTTCACCCTCATGAGTTATTTTTTTATTATAAACCGCAATTTAACCTGGTAGCTTATGATGCTACCGTGCAGGGAAGTTTGTTTAGTTCGCGCAGCCCAAGTAGTATGGAAGTAACTTTAGACCCTGAGCGGTTTGTTTTCAGCAATCAATTAGGGATAGGTTATTCGGGAAAGCGTTTTGTGGTTGATGCCGCTGCCATATTTCATACTAAAGATGTGAAACAAATGGTGCAATCGCACCAGTGGGGTTCGGTCACTCTTTTATACCGTTTTAATTAATCATCAAAACTCTTTTTACGGTTTTCCTTTTTAGCAGATTGTATTTTTTTGTTTGCCAGCCTGGCAGCGATCATAGCTTTGCTTGGTTTAGTGGCTTTTCGTTTTTTAGGCTGATGAAGTGCTCTTGTTAATATCAGCAGCAATTTTTCCTGGGCTTTTTCTTTATTCAAATATTGGCTCCGCTCCTCCTCGCATATTACCTGAACATATCCATCCTTATTTAACCTGGTTTGTAGTTTTGATAATAGCAGAGTTTTTTCTTCGTCAGTAAATAATGCCGAAGTATGAATGTCAAATAATAATTCAACTTTACTCGATACTTTATTTACATTTTGTCCGCCCTTGCCCCCGCTTCTTGACGTTTTATAAGTGACCTCTTTTTGCAGATCGGTCTTGGTAAAATTCATGGTCAAAAGTAAAGAAAGTTTACAGGTTGCGGTATACAGTCAGCAGTTTAGTACCAGATAAGGAAATGCCAACTGAAAACTAATAACTGTAAACTGAAAAAATCGTAAATTAGCTACCAGATGAGCAATAACATTGTGATAGCCATTGACGGCTATTCTTCATGCGGTAAAAGCACATTAGCCAAGGCCTTAGCACAAAAGCTGCATTTTATTTATGTCGACAGTGGGGCTATGTACCGGGCTGTAACCTTATATTTTTTGCGCCATAAAGTTGATCTGCATGATCATGAGCAGATAGCCGAAGCTTTGAAAGACATACATCTTAATTTTCATTCAAGGGATTACCAGACTCACATTACGCTAAATGATGAAGAAGTCTCGGACGAGATACGCCAAATGCCTGTATCTGATAATGTAAGCGAAGTTGCGGCCCTGCGCGAAGTGCGACGCGAGATGGTGAAACAGCAGCAACGCATGGGGCGTGTGAAAAATATTGTGATGGACGGTCGTGATATAGGCACTACTGTATTTCCGGATGCCCAACTCAAAATATTTATGACTGCCGACCCGAAAGTACGCGCGGAAAGGCGATACAAAGAACTGTTTGCCAAAGACCCCGATATCACCCTGGAAGAAGTATTTGAAAACCTGGCCCACCGCGATTACCAGGATACCACCCGAGAAGAAAGTCCTTTAGTACGAGCTAATGACGCCATCATACTGGATAATACCAATCTTACACCTGAACAGCAATTACAATTTGCGCTGGACAAAGTGCAGCCGCTATTGCCTAAAAATTAATCAACCACAAATTTCTCCGCCTTTACGCCAAAATGATTCAGAAAATCAACGCCTTCATCACTTGGCAGGCCTTTATATTCGGCATACGACTTTACGAAATAAACCTGTTTGATACCCGCTGAGAATATCAGACGGGCACAGGGTAAGCAAGGCGATAGGGTTGTATAGAGCGTTGCCCCTTCTAATTTAGCGCCGTTTTTAACTGCATATAATATCGCATTTTCTTCCGCATGCAGGGCAAGTGAACAACTTCCACGTGCGTCCCGGGGACAGCCGGTATCAGGCCATTCTTCATCGCAGTTGTGCGTACCTGCCGGCGGGCCATTATAGCCGATAGAAATAATCCGCGTGTCCTTAGCCAAAACAGCGCCGACCTGTGCCTTAACGCAATGTGAGCGCAGGGCCAGGTCGGTTGCCAGGTTCATGAATATATGATCGAAACTTAGTTTGGTCATTTGTAAAATAGTCATTGGTCATTAGTTATTGGCCAATGGATCAGAAAAACGCACTAATGACTATTGACCGATGACTAATGACTAAACATCAGTGCCCTCCGGAAGCTTCCATGTTATCTACATCAATACCTTGTTTTTTAAGTACTGAACCTGCTTTTTGTGCGAAGAAGGCCAGGTAAGCAAAACATAATACAGGTACAACATAAGAAAGGTGTATGCCGCTGGTATCTGCCAATATACCCTGAACCGGAGGGATGATAGAGCCACCCAATATCATCATGATCAAAAATGCTGAACCCTGGCTGGTATATTTTCCCAAACCGGCTACTGATAATGCGAATATAGAAGGCCACATGATAGAGCAGCACAAGCCACCGCTGATGAATGCAAAAAGACCAACGCGGCCGGTTGTCATCAAACCAACAACCATAGCTATGATACCCAATATACCGAATAAGGTAAGTGTACGAACCGGTTTTTGATCACCGATAAAGAAGCCTGCTACAAGTACCAGTACACATACAACATATATAAACAGGTTAGAAACTTCTACGCCATTGAGGTAATTAACTAATAATACCACTCCAAAGGCGAATAACGGAACAATAACCGTTAGTGCAGTTTTAGCAGCTTTTGACAGATTGAATACCGCCAATGCACCCGTCCAGCGGCCAATCATTAAACTACCCCAGTATAAAGAGATATAGGGTGCTATTTCCGATTCTTTAAATCCGCCAAACTCAGGTGTTTTTAATAAAGCGCCCATATTACTCTGGATGGTAACCTCAACGCCTACATAAGTAAATATGGCTATCATACCATAAATCAGCTGCGGATAATGCATAGCGCCCCAGCCTTCATTGCTTTTACTGGATGCGGATAATGCCCCCATTAAAGTGATCAGGATTATCGCCAGTGCTGCGTAAACAAAGTAAGGCCTTGATAAGCCTGTCAGGTTGGTTAACGGCCCCGCTGCCAGGATAAGGCAGAAAGCAATAAATATGATAAATAATGGCATGTTGGTCTTATGACTTGCCTCGATCTTTTCATCGCTGGTAACCTTGGGTAGCTTTGAAATCCAGAAAAATATAGCTACAGCAATATATAAACCTGCAAGGATATAATATAGGTTGTCTACCGAAGTGATTTTCACATCAGCAGCAGGGATCATTTTGCTGGCACTGCCAAATAAAACGATACTCACAATTACCGGCCCCAGCAAAGTACCAAAATTGTTTACCCCACCTGCCAGGTTGAGCCGGTTGGTGCCTGTTTCGGGTGAACCAAGTGCAATAACAAATGGGTTAGCAGCCGTTTGCTGCAATGAAAAGCCCAATGCAATAATGAAGAACGCGCCTAAAATAAAGCCAAAAGAGCCTGAGTTTACAGCAGGAACCATGATTAGGGCTCCTACAGCTGATATGATCAGCCCGTATATGATACCGTTTTTATACCCCAATTTATTCAATATATCAACCTTTGTTGCCTGTGAAGCAAAATACAGAACCAAGGAACCAATAAAATAACCACCATAGAATGTAAAATCGATCAATTGTGATTCAAATTGGGTCAGGCTAAAATGTGCTTTACAAAATGGGATGAAAATACCATTTGATGCAGCCAAAAAGCCCCAAAAGAAAAATACAGTAATAATGGTGTACAGCGCTGAGCCGTAACTCTTTGAATTGTTTTGTTCCATTTGCTATTTAGGTTGGAGTATAGATTTTTTACAAAACACTAACATAAAGATTATTTTTTATAAATTGATGTATACTTTTTTAATAATAAAATCCCAATTTTAAGTTTGGTGGTTTGCTATTAAAAGTCGCATATTCGTTGCCGGCTAACAGGAACCAACATACCAAAGCCTAAAATTTAATGATAGAAGCTATAATCAGGGGGATTGGGATTGGGTTAGTGCTTACATTTTTGACAGGTCCTGTCTTTTTTGCATTAATAAAAACCAGCATCGAAAAGGGCTTTCATGCAGGTGTGTCGCTGGCCCTGGGTGTAGTTAGCAGTGATGTAGTTTTTGTAGGCGCCATTTTATTTGGAACGCAATATTTTGATATCTCCAGTCATGCCAAGCAAGTTGCCGGAATATGCGGTTGCGCTATTCTATTCGCATTAGGCGTCTTTTACCTGTTCAAAAAATCTGAGGTTAATTATAATAATACGGTGCCCTCCAAAATGCAGCGTACAGGATATTTCTTAAAAGGGTTCCTGATGTGTATATTCAATCCAACGTTATTGTTCCATTGGACTATTGTGATAGGCACGGCAAGTACTTTATACATCAATACAGTACCCAATCGCAGCCTTAAGATCGCGGTAATGTTCCTGACTATACTGATAGTTCAATTCAGCCTGGACACTACCAAAGCTTTTTATGCCAATAAATTGCGGGATCGTATTTCTACTAAATTTGTACACCGGCTTAATGAGGTTGCAGGTATCGCTCTCATCATTGCTTCGCAGGTGCTTTTTGATAAACTGGTTACCCACTTTGTTTTTGCACCTTTCAGCAGTTAGGGTTATAAGTATTGAGTGTTGAGTGTTGAGTTTTAAGTCTTGAGCTAAAAGTTATTTTAGGTTTATGAGACTTAAAACTTAAGACTCCGTACTCAAGACTAACTCACATATACCCTCTCTGGTTTTTTCCTTCCATCCAGTTAACAAAAGCACGGTTAACCACCTTGTTTCCGCCCGGAGTTGGGAAATCGCCTGAGAAATACCAGTCACCGGTATGTTCAGGGCATGCTATGTGTAAATTATCGAGTGTTTGATAGATTACTTGTACTTCCGCTTTAATTTCTTTAGGCGTGATGATCTGTGCAATGCGATCAGATATCTGCTGATCAGTAAAAGGCTCATAAATAGCTTTTACATAATTCTCGACCTCTTCCTTTGGTAACGAGGCACTATCCTTGCATTTTTTATACACATCAAGAATGATCTCTTCCTTCTTCATCTCTTTCAGCAAACTGATGGCTGCTTCAAAAGCGATAAACTCACCCATGCGCGACATATCGATACCATAACAATCAGGAAAACGGATCTGCGGAGCTGAGGAAACCACTACGATCTTCTTTGGGCCTAAACGATCCAGTATTTTTAATATACTTTGCTTTAATGTCGTACCACGAACGATAGAATCATCCAATACTACCAGCGTATCCTGGCCGCGTTTAATAAGTCCGTAAGTAGTATCATAAACATGAGCTACCATTTCGCTGCGATCAGCATCCTGCGTAATGAAAGTACGCAGCTTTACATCCTTTATTGCGATCTTCTCTACACGTGGTGCAAGCGATAATACCTCGCTTAGCTCTTCATCACTTATCTTCTCGTTCCTGTTCAGCAGGCGTTCTTTTTGATAGGTCTTAATGTACTTATGTACCCCCTCAACCATTCCATAGAAAGCCACTTCGGCTGTATTGGGGATGTATGAGAATACCGTATTCTTAATATCATTGTTAACTGCTTCCAGTATCTGCGGGCAAAGCAGACGACCTAATTGCTTACGCTCACGGTAAATAGAGGCATCACTGCCGCGAGAAAAATAAATACGTTCGAAAGAGCAGGACTTTTTCTCCTGCGGCTCACTGAACATTTCCTCGGTGATCTTACCGCTCTTTTTAACGATCAGGGCATGGCCAGGCTGAATTTCCTTTATTTCCTCGATAGGGATATTAAAAGCGGTTTGTAACGCAGGGCGTTCGGAAGCAGCAACTACGATCTCATCATTATAATAGTAATAGGCAGGCCGTATACCCACCGGATCGCGCATTACAAATGCATCACCATGACCAATAATACCCGCAATGGTATAACCACCATCCCAGTTCTTGGCTGACTTACGTAGTATTTTTGCAACATCCATATCATTGGCGATCAGTTTGCTGATCTCCATGTTATCATCATGCCCTTCACGTTTGTACTGATCAAATAGTCCCTGGTTTTCAGTATCCAAAAAGTGACCTATTTTTTCCAGTACGGTAATGGTATCTGCTTTCTCCTTAGGGTGCTGACCCAAATCATATAACTGCTGTAACAGTTCATCAACATTGGTCATGTTGAAGTTACCTGCAATAACCAGGTTACGTGTTTGCCAGTTGTTTTGCCTCAAAAACGGGTGGCAGTTCTCAATACTGTTTTTCCCGTGGGTTCCATAGCGAAGGTGTCCTAATAAAACTTCACCGGTAAAGCTTACATTTTCCTTCAGCCATTCCGCGTCAGCCATTTTTTCAGGCTGTTCTTTCTGGATGTCGGCAAACTTCTTCTGGATGTACTCAAAAATATCGGCAACAGCATTGGAAGCCATTGAGCGGTGCCTGCTGATGTAGCGTTTACCGGGCTCTATATCCAGTTTAATAGTGGCAACACCCGCGCCATCCTGGCCCCGGTTGTGTTGTTTTTCCATTAAGAGGTAAAGCTTGTTTAGCCCGTACAGCGCAGTGCCATATTTTTTTTGGTAAAAAGAGAGTGGCTTTAAAAGGCGGATAAATGCCACACCGCATTCATGTTTAATCTGATCGCTCATGATTGGGAATGAGTCGGCA
>JBEHXM010000028.1:0-42965 GCA_048498695.1 Bacteroidota bacterium | reverse complement strand
AGACCATCAAGAAGTGGAAGGTCCTCGATCACGACCTCACCATCGAGTCGGGCGAGCTGACCCCCTCGATGAAGGTCAAGCGGAACGTGGTCGAGGAGAACAACAAGCAGCTGATCGACTCGTTCTACTCCTGACGCCGGTCGAGCTTGTCGAGACCACCATCAATCGCTCCACTGACGCGTCCCGATTGACTCGTTCGAACATCTGTTCGAAGATGGGGTGTGGTCAGCAACCCCGACACTGCCGACACCCTGGCGCAGCTGCGCAGCAACCTGCTGGCGGTGGCGATGGCCCAGGAATACCAGGACCTCACCGGCCAGATCATCCGCCTGGACGCCCTTCTGAAGTTGTTGCAGGAGATCAGTGACTACCCGGTCAGAATCACCTTCTAATTGGTAACAATGAAGGCCGGACTATCCGAAAAGAGGAACGTCACTCCTCAGCAAGCTGTCAAAATTCTCGAACAAAATGGCTTAAAAATAAGTGAAAAAGAAGCCGAAGAAATCTTGGATTTCTTGTATTTTTTAGGTAAATTGTCTGTAGATCAATACATTAACTCAGTAAATAACGCCAATAATTTAAAGCATGAAAACAGCTGATCTATATGTCAGGGTGAGCACCGATGAGCAAGCGGACAAAGGATATTCTATTCGAAGCCAGGAAGAAGTATTACGTAAGTATTGCGGGCTTCAAAGTATTACTGTCAGAAAAGTAATCTATGAGGATTACTCTGCCAAAACTTTTAACCGACCAGCCTGGACTGATATGCTTGGAAAGCTTAAGAAAGAAAAGGCTCGCTCAGTGGATTTACTCTTGTTCGTAAAATGGGACCGTTTCAGCCGCAATGCCGGAGATGCTTATCAAATGATCAATGTATTGCGCAAAATCGGTATTGAACCGCAGGCGGTTGAACAGCCGCTTGATTTATCAATTCCTGAAAATAAAATGATGCTAGCATTCTATCTCGCGGCGCCCGAAGTTGAAAACGACCGTCGGGCATTAAACACCTTTTATGGTATGCGCCGGGCAAGAAAGGAAGGGCGCTATTTAACTACAGGCCCTTATGGGTACATCAACAGAACAACTGATGGTGGCAAGAAAATGATAGTTCCTGTTGAATCAAAAGCAAATGTTATAAAATGGGCGTTTGAACAGGTGGCCAAGGGTACTTTTCAGGTTGATGATATTCGCCGTCAGGTGAATGCACAAGGAATGCATTGTAGCAAAAGTAATTTTTACACGTTGCTTCGAAACCCGGTGTATTGCGGTAAAATCGTAGTTCCTGCTTATCGTGATGAACCCCAACAATTGGTGAGGGGCCAGCATGAACCAATCGTAACTGAAAGCTTATTTTACGAGGTACAAGATATTCTTAATGGGAAACGGCGAATTCAAATGGTGAAAATGACAACAGCCGATAATTTACCTCTTCGTGGGTTGCTTATTTGCCCTCATTGCGGCAAACAGCTTACAGGCAGCGCTTCAAAAGGTCGTCATAATTATTACTATTACTATCACTGTATTTCTTCGTGTGGTGTTCGATTTAAGGCTGAAATGGCTAATGACAGCATGGTGAATGAATTGAATAAATATGTGCCAAAGAATGAGGTAGTAGGACTATACAAGACCATTATCAAGGACATTTTCTTTAATCAAACGGGTTCACAAACTGATGGAAGAAAGGAATTACTAAATCAAATACAGGCGGAAAATGATCGTCTTTCAAAGGCTCGAAAGCTGTTATTAGACGACGCAATTGACAGTAATGATTATAAGTTGATAAAAGCGGAGTGCGAAAATAAGCTTTTGAGTCTGGAAGCAAAACTAACCGGATTCAGTGCAAAATCGTATGACATGAGTGACTGCATAGATAAGGCATTGACTAACTTATCAAGGCTGCAAATTGCTTATAATGAAGGTGATACTACCGTTAAACGTTCAATCATTGGTTCGATATACCCGGAAAAACTGTGTTTTGATGGAACTGATTATCGAACCGCTAAAATCAATGAAGCAGCGCAATTGATTTACTTGATAAACAATAAGTTAGGGACAAAAAAAAATCGGACAAAACTTGATTTTTCAAGCCTGTCCGATTCGGTAGCGGGAGCAGGACTCGAACCTACGACCTTCGGGTTATGAGCCCGACGAGCTACCAACTGCTCCATCCCGCACTATTTTTGGTAAAATTTGCTTCCGGTCATAAACTCCGAAAGTGTTTTCAATTAGTCAAAAATGCAATTTGCACTCCGTTTTAATTGGACTGCAAAGATATAATTCGTTTCTTTGCAGTCCAAATAATATTTTATATATTTTTTTATGAGTCACAAGGCAGGTTTTGTAAGTATAATTGGTAAGCCCAACGCGGGTAAATCAACCCTTATGAACGCTCTTGTGGGCGAAAAAATGTCCATCATCACCCCAAAAGCGCAAACTACCCGGCACCGTATACTGGGTATTGTGAATGAGGCCGATTACCAGATCATATTTTCGGATACGCCGGGGATCATCAAACCACATTATGCCTTACAGGAAACTATGATGCACCAAGTGAACGGTTCTATCGTAGATGCCGACCTGATATTGCTGGTGACCGACATTAACGAAAAATATGATGAGAGCGATGTACTCGAAAAGCTGCAGGGTTCACTGGCGCCGCTGTGTGTTATCATCAATAAGATCGACAAATCGGACGAGGAAACGGTAAAACAAAAAGTGGATTATTGGCAGGAGAAATTAAATCCAAAAGCCATATTTGCTGTTTCAGCTCTAAAAGATCATAATGTTTTGGCAGTGATGAATTTCGTGATCGAGCATTTGCCAGAACACCCGGCTTATTATGAGAAAGATGCTCTGACCGACCGCAACGACCGCTTTTTTGCTTCGGAGATTATTCGCGAAAAGATATTTAAGATATACGAAAAGGAAATACCTTATAGTACCGAGGTAATTATCACGGCTTTTAAAGAGGGCGAAACCATGCACCGTATCAGTTCGGAGATCATCGTGGAGCGCGATTCGCAAAAGAATATCCTGATCGGCAAAGGCGGCGAAACTTTGAAAAAAGTAGGCACCTATGCCCGTAAGGACATGGAAGAGTTTTTCCAGAAAAAAGTTTTCCTGGAAATGTTCATCAAAGTGATCCCCGACTGGCGCAGCAAAAAAAATTACCTGAAAAGATTCGGGTACGAAGACTAGATATTAGAATCAAGATTCAAGAACCAAGAGTCAAGATTTTAGTAAAAAAATAAAAGCATAACGGAACCAATAGGAAATTTGGGCTAACTTTAATTGTTCGTCTTGATTCTTGTCTCTTGGTTCTTGAATCTAAAAAAAATGAGTAACATAGTAGCCATAGTAGGCAGGCCGAATGTAGGCAAGTCGACCTTATATAACCGTTTGACCGAAAGCCGTAAGGCTATTGTTGACGATTTTAGCGGCGTAACACGCGATCGCCATTATGGTGTTGCCGAGTGGACACATCACAACTTTACAGTGATAGATACCGGAGGTTATGTGGCCAATTCTGAAGACGTTTTTGAAGCAGCCATCCGCGAACAGGTAATTATCGCTATCGAAGAAGCTACAGTGATCCTGTTTATGGTGGATGTAACTACCGGCATTACCGACCTGGACGATGAGATAGCCAAACTGCTGCGCAGGAGCAAAAAGCCTGTGCATGTGGTAGTAAATAAGATCGACAATAATTCACAGCAGTCGGATGCTACCGTATTTTACAGCCTGGGTTTGGGCGAGATCTACAACATTTCTTCCATGACAGGCTCCGGCACAGGCGAATTGCTGGATGCGGTAGTGAAGGATTTTGACGAGGACGTGGTAGAAGAGAATACGCTGCCCAAATTTGCCATTGTTGGCCGGCCGAACGTGGGAAAATCGTCCATCATTAATGCGCTGATAGGCAAGGACCGTAACATCGTTACCCCCATAGCCGGTACTACGCGTGATTCTATCCATATCCACTATAATCAATATGGGCATGATTTTATGCTGGTAGATACTGCAGGCCTTCGCAAAAAAACCAAGGTGAAGGAAAATATTGAGTTTTACTCGGTAATGCGCACTATCAAAGCACTGGAAGAAGCCGATGTAGTGATATTGATGATAGATGCCGTGGAGGGTTTTGAATCGCAGGATATCAATATTTTTCACCTGGCCGAGAAAAATAAAAAAGGCATCATGATCGTGGTGAACAAGTGGGACCTGATCGAAAAAAACAATAAAACGATCAAAGTATTTGAAGAGCAGATACGCGATAAAATAGCCCCATTCACAGATGTGCCTATTGTGTTCACTTCAGTTACCGAAAAACAAAGGGTGTTAAAGGTAATCGAAACCGCGCAAAAGGTTTATGATAACCGTAAGAAAAAGATATCAACCTCAAAACTAAACGAGGTGATGCTGCCGATTATTGAGAACTTCCCGCCGCCTTCTATCAAAGGGAAATACGTTAAAATAAAGTACGTTACCCAGATCAATGGCGTATCGCCCATGTTTGCCTTTTTCTGTAACCTGCCACAATATTTAAAGGAGCCGTATTATCGCTTTATAGAAAACAAGCTCCGCGAGAATTTTGATTTTACCGGCAGCCCGGTGCAGGTGTTTTTCAGACAAAAATAAGGGGATATGCAGATGCGTGAATGTGCACAATTCTAAATGTGCAGATATGCAGATGAGAAGATGTGCAGATTAATAATTAAACAATGCAAAACATTTGCACATCTGCATATTCGCACATCTGCACATCAATTAATAGCTGCAATCGCTTTTTTAAGCGTAGTATCGTTACTGTTCAGCACCTGGAAATAGGCCGTATCACCCCATTTGAACCGGGCGGCGAAGGCCTTCAATAGCAGTTTAATATTATCCTTTGACAGTCTAACCTCGTTCGAGTCCATTTCTTTGATCGTTCGGGAAGCATAAAGAATAAAATCATCAAACTGGTTATTGCTGACGTTGTAATCCTTTAAAAACTGATCATCGGTAACAAAGCGATTAAGTGTGCCCTGCATTTTATCGATCACAAAAGCATTAAAAAGCTGCTGGTTCCCCAGGTCCTGTATCAGCATGGTATTGCCGGTAGTATCGGCCGGAACAAACACATCAGGCATAATGCCCCCGCCGCTGAAAACTTTTCTGCCGCCCGAGGTGTGGTAAGCAGTCGCTTTTTTAAATGAACTATCGGTCTGGTAATTTTGCGCCGAAAATAGTTCACCTTTCTGCATCCTCGCTGCCAGCTCATTACGGTAGCTTTCAATGCCGCCCTTATATGATTTTTGTATCGACCGGCCCGAAGGGGTGTAGTATCTTGCAACGGTCAGGTTAACTGCCGAGCCATCGTCAAAGCCAAATTGCTGCTGAACCAGGCCCTTGCCAAATGACCGCCGGCCTACAATAACGGCCCGGTCAAAATCCTGTAAGGCACCGGCTAAAATTTCACTGGCTGAGGCCGAATATTCATCTATCAATACGGCCAGCTTGCCATTTTTGAACAAGCCCGAATCAGTTGCAAAATAATCGGCACGCGGCTCATGAAGCCCTTTGGTATAAACGATCAGCTTGCCTTTGTTCAAAAACTCACTGGCCATTTCAGTAGCTGCGTTAAGGTAACCACCGCCATTGCCCCGCAGATCGAGCACTAGTTTTTGCATCCCTTCGGCTTTCAGTTTTTTTAATGCTCCCCTGAAATCCACATCCGTTGTAGCTGCAAACTTGCTGATCTTAACATAGCCGGTTGATGGCGCCGCCAGGTATGATGCATCAAGACTGCTCAGGTCTACATGCCCGCGTTTTACCTGATAAACCTTTACCGATCTATTATCGGGGCTTAAAATAGAGAGTGCAACCACCGGGCTCTTTTGGCTTTCGAAAACTTTATTGATCGCTGAAATAGTAAGGTGTGAGCCCGATATTTTTTTATTGTTGACATTAAGCACTTTCCCACCCGTCTGTACACCAGCTAACCGGGCAGGGCCATGCGCATATACCTGGGTGATCACAAGCGTATCACGCAGTAATTGGTATTCAATCCCCACTCCGTCAAATCCGCCGTCCAGGCGCTCGTTGATAGATTGCGCCTGCTGCGGTGGCAGGTAAAGCGAATGCGGGTCGAGGTTTTGCAGCAGATTATTCACCGTAACACCTTCAATACTGTCAACATTTACAGAATCGACATAGTTGCGGTGGACCAACTGCAGTACTTTTGATATTTTATTGCCTGATGAAAATGAAAAACCACGGCGCGCATTTTCAGCTAATAATAAACCGATAGCTATCCCAAACAGGATCAGGATAAATGACCAAAAAATAACCGATGCCGCTCTTTTCATACCTTATCAATACAAAGTTAATCAATTGCATGGCAAGGCAAATATTTTATGTACCCAACCTGTTTGGATTTGATGTTTTTTAACGAATTTTGTTAAAAAGAATTTCAAAATAATGGAAAGGACCACCGAAAGAGACTCTCACTATAATAACCTGGAGCAAATGCCGGTGTCCGAGATACTCAAAAGTATCAATCAGGAAGACCATACCGTTCCGGATGCTGTTGAAAAAGCTATCCCACAGATAGAAAAACTGGTGACGATAGTGACGGAAAAAATGCGGAACAACGGACGTCTTTTCTATATCGGTGCAGGCACCAGCGGCCGGCTGGGCGTGGTTGATGCTTCCGAGTGCCCGCCAACTTTTGGTGTTCCGTTTGATATGGTTGTCGGCATTATCGCCGGGGGCGACAGCGCCATACGCAAGGCGGTGGAGTTTGCCGAAGATGACATGGACCAGGCCTGGAAAGACCTGTCGGCTTACCGCATTAATGAAAAGGATGTAGTGG
This sequence comes from Bacteroidota bacterium, assembly GCA_048498695.1. Classification (GTDB taxonomy): domain Bacteria; phylum Bacteroidota; class Bacteroidia; order Sphingobacteriales; family Sphingobacteriaceae; genus Mucilaginibacter. The sequence continues at coordinate 36,112 of JBEHXM010000028.1, read as the reverse complement.
TAGGTATTGCCGCATCGGGCACTACACCATATGTGATCGGCGGTCTGCGCACAGCCAATCAAAAAAATGTCACCACCGGTTGCATCGTTTGTAATAGCGGTAGTCCGGTTGCTGCTGAAGCCAAATACCCGGTGGAGGTAATAACCGGGCCTGAATTTGTAACAGGCTCAACCCGGATGAAGGCAGGTACTGCACAAAAACTGGTATTGAACATGCTGACTACAGCTGTAATGATACAGCTGGGCAGGATAAAAGGCAATAAGATGGTGGATATGCAGTTAACCAACAATAAGCTGGTTGACCGCGGCACACGTATGGTGATGAACTATACTGGTTTGCCTGAACACATAGCAGCCGAACTATTGATAAAATACGGAAGCGTAAGAAAAGCAGTTGAAGTACATATGCAGGCTAAATAGCTGATGTGCAGATACGTGAATGTGCAGATGTGCAAATAACTGATTAATTTAAAAACAAAAGCTTCCCCTACAAGGGAGGTTGGAGGGGGCTATGCACGAGATAGAGCCATATTATAAATGGAGAGATGATTACATTGCATCAGAGGACGAGTACTCGCCCTTTTATGCAACGGAATATAGTGAATTTGAATTTGATAAGCAGATATACAACTATTTGCTGCACCCGCAATGGGATTCCTTCGGCTCGAGCACTTTATATTTAAAAGTATTATTTGCCGATTATGAGCGCGGGTATGCCATCATAGAGCTGATAGGCGAATGGAACGATGCCATCAACAATGATATCATGCTGATGAAGCGTGAGATACTGGAGCTGATGATCGATAACGGCATTAATAAATTTATCCTGATAGGCGAAAATGTACTGAACTTTCATTCATCAGATGATTGTTATTACGAAGAATGGTTCCAGGATGTGGAAGATGGCTGGATAGCGGGGGTTAATTTCAGGGAGCACGTGATAGATGAGTTTAAAAGAAATAATATCGATTACTACATCAACTTCGGCGGCGAACTGGACGACCTGGTTTGGCGCAACCTGAAACCCATACAGGTATTTAAAAAAGTGGAGGAGCAGTTGGTTAAACGGCTGAATTAAATGTGCATATATGCAGATGGGCGAATGTGCAGATGATAAATAGATATTTACCCGCCTAAATCTGCACATCTGCATATCCTCACATTTGCACATCAAAAAATTTCGTAAATTCGTATAAAATAAAAATTCAATTATAAAAAATGGAAAATCAGAACCAGGATTACACTTATCAAAATGTGGTCCAGATAGAAGACGCGGACCAATCGCGTAGATTTATAGCCAACGTTTTTGTGTGGATGTTTGTGGCATTAGGTATATCCTCTTTAGCCGCCTATGCTTTCGCCACTTCGCCGGCCTTATTACAATTGCTTTTTGATGCAACTACAAATAAGCCTACTATTTTATTTTATGTAGCTATGTTTTCGCCTTTGGCATTTGTAATGCTCATAAGCTTTGGCCTCAACCGCATATCCTACGTTGGACTTACCTTGTTATTTATTGCTTATTCACTGGCCACAGGTATCAGTTTATCTTTCATATTGCTGGTTTATACCTCATCATCTGTATTAGGCGTATTTTTAACTTCATCTCTCGTATTTGGTATAATGGCAGTAGCCGGATACACTACAAAAACCGACCTGACCAAATTCGGCTCGTTAATGATCATGCTGCTTTTCGGTATCATCATTGCCAGTGTAGTCAATTTCTTTCTGCATAGCTCAGGATTAGATATGATCATCAGCTATGTAGGCGTGGCTGTATTTGTGGGCCTTACCGCTTATGATGTTCAAAAGCTGAAAAGGATTGGTGCCGGTTTGGAATATGGCGATGCATCAGCCAAGAAAATGGCCTTGATGGGTGGCTTAACATTGTATCTCGATTTCATCAACCTGTTCCTGATGTTGTTGAGAATTTTCGGCAGAAGAAGATAAATTATAAGTAAATATTATTTAAGAATAATATAAATATCCCTGTATCGCATGATACAGGGATATTTTTTTACTATCAATCTTGGTATTATAAATATTAAATTGTAGTTTAGAATAAAATTATATCCTTTAGTTGCCTTAGTCTGTTTTCCGCTGAAAAAATTAATAGCCATATCACTGCTTTCGCTGCACCTGTTTAGCTTATACGGGCATATGGCGCTGTATCAGTATTTCGTTTATCATTCGGATAAGGTTTTTAACGAACAGATTAGCATGAATAAATATGCGGTGGATGATCTTGTTCCGGTCAAGGTACCTGTAAATATGCCTACTGTTGAAAACTGGAAGGATTATATTTACCTGAGCGGGCAAATACAGTTTAAGAATAACTCATACAATTACGTTAAGATAAAAATGACTAAGGATACCATTTACCTGATGTGTATACCTAACTACAAAAAGACCCGGCTGATCAATCAAAATATTATTGACGCGCGTAAAATTGCAGATATCCCGGTCAACAAGAAAAATCATGTTCCGCTTGGTAAAGCGCCCGGTTTGGGTGACTATAACTACCAGGTTATGCAATATCAATTTTTTACACCTGTTGCTCAATTAAAGGTTCTGGTTAACAATACCGATCCTCAATTGGTCAAATGCTTTCTTTCCGGGCCATCCCAACCGCCCGAGTTACTGAATACCCTTTCTTAAGTCAAATTTTACCAGGTCAGGCTGTATGCTTATCTCATGGATAAGCACGCAAATTCATCATTAATTTTATCGGCTAAACAAAATTGCTTTGTACTGCTGATATGATCTGATCAGGCAAACGATCCTATATCTACCAATACACGATCAAGCCAACCTGTATGTGCCGAGAGGCCGAATGCCGCTATTGCCGGTATTGCCGGTATGTAAAATTTGCCATTCAATTTTATGCAGTAATACAAACCTGGCACTGTGCTTTAAAAAAGCACAGTGCCATAAAAGCATTTTTGAAATGAAAACAAAAAAAATAATCATAAGGGTATCACTGGCAATTCTTTTTTTACTGGGGGTAGGCTTAATAGTTGCTTTTTCTATCAATAGGACACCTTCATCGCAGGAGCAGATGATCAGCATATTGAAGACGCTTCAAATAAAGAATACGGGCATAGCGAACCCTTTTAACCCCGAAAGAAAGATCGCTTATACTGACTCATTGCTCAAGCTGCCTCATAACTCAGATAATATCTATGCATTGGCTGCCAAGGCCCCTCTTTTATTAAAAGCCGGCCAAGAAGCGCAGGCAGTGTCAATTTATGAGGATGTAATTAAACGTATGGACTTTATGGAGGTAAGCAATCGGATGCCGGAAATAGGAATTGCCTATATGCGGTTGGGCGAACGTACCAATTGCATGCTCAACCATACCGGCTCCTCGTGCCTGTTCCCCATAAAAGATGATGGTGTGCATAGGATAAAAACCGGTTCAAAAAAAGCTATCCGGATATATGAATCCATGCTGGAATCCAACCCGGAAGACTACGAATCAAAATGGCTGCTCAATATTGCCTACATGACACTGGGCGAGTATCCCGGGAGCGTTCCAAAAAAGTTTTTGATACCCAACCTTGACAAGGACAATGCTGTAAAAGTAAAACCTTTCACAGATATGGCTGCTGATTTGGGTCTGAATATAAATGGCAGGGCCGGTGGGGTTATTGTTGATGATTTTAATAATGACGGCTACCTCGACATTATTACATCAGCCTGGGACCTGAGCGACCCGATGCATTATTTTCAGAATAACCGGGACGGTACATTTACTGATATGACCGAACAAAGCGGTTTAACAGGTATTAACGGCGGCTTAAACATTCAGCAAACCGACTATAACAATGATGGCAACCTGGATATTTTCGTACTCCGGGGTGCCTGGAATTCCATGGGCTTCGGAAACCAGCCAAGCTCACTGCTGCGCAATAATGGCGATGGCACTTTTACCGATGTAACCATACCAAGCGGACTGCTTTTTTATCATCCTACACAGGCCGCCGTTTGGGCCGATTTTAACAATGATGGCTGGCTTGATGTATTTATTGGTGCCGAAAACTCCGGCGGAATGGACTTAGGCGGTGATCATCCTTGTATGTTGTATATTAATAACCACGACGGAACCTTTTCAGACGCTTCGCTGAGCGCTCATTGCGACATACTGGGATATGTAAAAGGGGCTACATCTGCTGATTTTGATCATGATGGCTGGCCGGATATATTTCTGTCAACAATGGATGGCAGGAAACACCTGTTAAGGAATAAAAGACTGCCCGGAATAGCCGTAGAGTTTGAGGACGTTACCGAAAAAGCCGGCATTGCCAGTAATGACGAGGCTACGTTTACTACCTGGTTTTATGACTATAACAATGATGGCTGGGCCGACATAATGGTAGCTGATTACCATTTTAATAAAAGCTTAGCTTATTATGCAGGTGCTGAGGGCGTGGGGAAACCTGTACCTGATGCCGGTAATATATTCCTGTACAAAAACAACCACGACGGCACTTTCACCAATGTCACCAAAGAAGCCGGTCTTGATAAAGTTGTTTATGCCATGGGTGGTAATTTTGGCGATATCGATAATGACGGATACCCCGATATGTATTTTGGTACCGGAAATCCGGATTTCAGATCGCTGGTACCGAATAAGATGTTTAAGAACATCGATGGTAAAAGGTTTGCCGATGTGACCATCTCATCACGAACAGGTAATTTGCAAAAAGGCCATGGTGTAGCATTTGCCGATATCAGAAACACAGGTATCCAGGATATTTTTGCTGAAATGGGCGGCGCTTACAAAGGTGACTCTTATACCAGCTCTTTGTATGTCAACCCCGGTCAAAGCAACAACAATTGGATCAGCCTGAAACTGGAAGGTGTGAAAGCAAATAAAGCGGCGATAGGCAGCAATATTAAAGTAAGCTTTACAGAGAATGGGGTAAAACGCAGCGTTTATAAGGATGTAAACTCAGGTGGCAGTTTTGGTTCATCACCTTTAACCCAGGAGATAGGTATCGGACAAGCCCGGTTCATTGACGAGATCGAGATCACATGGGCAGGTAGCCAAGCCGTACAACGTTTCACCAACATTGCACCTAATCAGTTCCTGCACATCACCGAAGGCATTGCCCGTGCACAGCTTATCCATCTGAAGAAATTAAATTTTAAACATAAATTAACACCATTGTGTATGCCAATGACGGCCAGCTTAAAATAAGCTGAACTGCATAAATACCCCGGCGCTTATCAGCCGGGGTATTTTGATCGCTGCAATTAGGTCACAGAATATTTACAACGATTTATTTCTTATTATAATAACTTGTCGGCCAGATGCCCCGTACTGTTAATATTCCCCTTCGCTAACAGTAAATACCATAAAATTCAAATCAATGATACCTGGAAAAACTTTTGCCAAACTGGTAGTTTGTATGCTACTGCTCAATCTAACTACCGCCTGCCGCCGGGCGACCTCTTCACACCAGGAAATGGCTGCAATATTGCAGAAGCTGAATAAGAGAAATAATGACATTGCAAATCCATTCAGGCCACAGGGTAAAATAGCACATTGCGATTCACTGTTAAACATGCCAGGTAATTCGCGAAATGCATTTACTCTTTTAGCAAAAGCACCGCTGCTGCTCCAGGCCGGGCAGGAGCAAAAATCGGTGGACATATATGAAGATATTTCTAAACGGATGGATGCAACGGAGGTTGAAAATATGCAGGCCGGGATGGGCATAGCCTATATGCGGCTGGGGGAGCGAACCAATTGCATGCTTAATCACAATGGATCGTCATGTATCTTCCCGCTCAAAGACGATGGCGTTCATAAACTCAAAACCGGGTCGACAAAGGCCATAGAAATTTATGAGAATATTTTAAACAGAAATCCTGATGACTTGCAATCAAGATGGTTGCTCAATGTGGCATTTATGACACTTGGCGGCTATCCCGGGGATGTTCCTAAACAGTTCCTGATACCCAACCTCGATAAAGACGGCGATGTAAAAGTAAGGCCCTTTACGGATATGGCTGCCGACCTGGGAATTAATATCAATGGTGAAGCGGGTGGAGCTATTATTGAAGATTTTAATAACGACGGTTACCTGGATATTGTTACCTCCGGATGGGACCTGGACGATCCTATGCATTATTTTCAAAGCAATAAGGATGGCACCTTTACCGATTTAAGTGAGCGCAGCGGTTTAAAAGCAATTACTGGTGGCTCCAGCATTCAGCAAACGGATTACAACAACGATGGCAAGATGGACATTTTTGTTGTACGCGGCGGCTGGAATACCCAGGGTTTTGGCAATATGCCCGGTTCGCTACTTCGCAATAATGGCGATGGTACTTTTACAGATGTAACCCTATCAAGCGGCCTGCTTTATTATCATCCATCGCACACTTCGGTATGGGCTGATTTTAATAACGACGGCTGGCTGGACGTATTTGTCGGAGCTGAAAATTTAGGCACCAGCGGGGGCACTCATCCATGTATGCTGTATATTAATAACCACGACGGCACCTTTACCAACGTAGCTAAAAGCGCCCATTGCGATATCATGAACTATGTAAAAGCCGTAACCTCAGCTGATTTTAATAACGATGGCTGGGCTGATGTTTTTATATCAACAATGGATGGTAAAAAGTACCTGTTAAAGAATAAGGGTAAAACGGGCAAGAATGTAGATTTTGAGGATGTAAGTGCCAGTTCAGGTATTGCTGCTAATAAAGAAAGTACTTTTACCAGCTGGTTTTTTGATTACAATAATGACGGCTGGCCTGATATTATGGTGGCTGATTATTCTTTTGATAAATCTTTAGGCACTTATGCCGCTGCTGATGCATTAGGCAAACCTATACCAAACGCCGGAAATATATTCCTGTACAGGAACAATCATGACGGCACATTCACTAATGTTACTAAAGAAGCAGGCCTCAATAAAGTTGTTTTCAGTATGGGGGCCAATTTCGGGGATATCGATAATGATGGCTACCCCGACATGTATTTTGGAACGGGTAACCCCGATTTTAAATCGCTGGTGCCAAATAAATTGTTTAAAAACATTGACGGTAAAAGGTTTGCAGATGTAACTGCTTCTTCGCGCACGGGTAACCTGCAAAAGGGCCATGGCGTGGCATTTGCCGATTTCCGCAATAATGGTATCCAGGATATTTTTATACAGATGGGTGGCGCCTATAAAGGTGATTCATATACCAGCTCACTATATGTCAATCCTGGCCAAAATAATAACAACTGGATCAGTTTAAAGCTGGAGGGTGTAAAGGCCAATAAAGCAGCCATAGGCAGCCGGATTAAAGTGACTTTTACCGAAAACGGTGTAAAGCGCAATGTTTACAAGGATGTCAGTTCAGGCGGTAGTTTTGGGTCTTCGCCGCTGCGCCAGGAGATTGGCATAGGGCAGGCGAAATTAATTGACGAGATAGAGATCAGGTGGGCGGGCAGCCAGGCTGTGCAACGTTTCAAAAATATTACTCCCAATCAATTTCTGCACATTACCGAAGGCAAGCCCGATGCTGAAATAATTCATCTGAAGCAATTAAATTTTAAACATAAAGAAATGCGTATGAACATGCCAATGGCAGCGGTTTTTCCATATATATCATACTTATTAACAGTATTATAAATGAAAAATAATAAATCAAATTTTGGTATTTTTTGTTTGTGTAAAAAACAAGTTACATTTAGGTATTATTTAACAACTCAAACTCTTAACCCATGAAAAGAATTTTGTTAATCTGCTGCCTGTTTATAGGAATATCTGCGGCAGCATTCGCTCAAAAAGCGGCAACCACTTCTGATCCTGCAGAGAAAGCCAAAGGCCTGCAAAAAGAACTGAAGCTTACTGATGATCAGACCACCAAAATAACTGCCATCTATAAGGAATCTTCTGAAAAATTTGATAAGATCAAGAAGGATGCAGGCGGCAATACTAACAAGATGCTGGTTGCCGTGCGGCCTTTACGCACCGAAACGATCAAAAAGATCAAAGCGGAATTAACTCCTGCTCAGAAAGTTAAGTATGATAAACTCATAAAGGATAATAAAGGCGGAACCAGCAGTGGCTGGAGTGACGGATGGAGCGCAACTGCCACAAATTAATTCTAATAAGGCATCAATAGAAAAGCCCCCGAATACTCGGGGGCTTTTTATGTATATATCATCTTCTCTTTTGGGGAAGATAGAAGATAAGCTTATTTGCTTACATACATTACTTCTTTTACCGCCTTGATCACTCTTTCAGGATTTGGCAGGTATTCCTGTATCAGGGTTGGTGCATATGGAAGCGGAACATCACCGCCCATAATACGCAGGATAGGTGCATCCAGGTAATCAAAAGCATCCTTCTGTACCTTAAAGGCAACTTCGGTAGCAATTGAACCTAATGGCCAGCTTTCTTCAACGATAACCAAACGGTTTGTTTTCTTAACAGAATTGATCACTGTTTCATAATCGATAGGACGTACGGTACGCAGATCGATCACTTCAGCATGGATGCCTTCTTTTTCAAGTTCAGCAGCCGCAGCATTTACCACTTTCATGATCTTGCCGAAACCAACCAGGGTTACATCAGAACCTTCTTTGGTCACATTAGCTTTACCCAATGGTATATAATAAGTCTCCTCGGGAACTTCTCCCTTATCACCATACATTAATTCCGACTCCATGAAGATCACCGGATCGGGATCAAGAATAGCTGATTTTAATAAACCTTTTGCATCTGCGGGGTTTGATGGTACAACCACCTTTAAACCCGGACAGTTGGCATACCAGTTCTCAAAGCACTGGCTGTGCTGTGAACTAAGCATACCTGCATTACCGGTCGGACCGCGGAACACGATAGGTACAGAAAACTGACCGCCGCTCATCGACATGATCTTGGCAGCACCGTTAATGATCTGGTCGATAGCCACCAATGAGAAATTGAAGGTCATAAACTCGATGATCGGGCGCAGGCCATTCATTGCCGAACCAATGCCGATACCGGCAAAGCCTAATTCAGAGATAGGTGTATCGATCACACGCTTAGCACCAAATTCATCCAGCATACCCTGGCTCACTTTATAAGCACCATTATACTCGGCCACCTCTTCACCCATCAGGTATATTTTATCGTCCTTGCGCATCTCTTCGCTCATAGCTTCCCGAAGCGCTTCTCTGAATTGTATTTCTCTCATTATTATTTTAAATGAATTTTGCGAACGCAAATATAATCACTAATGTGTGAAAAGCAATTGGACGTGATTTTGCAACATGCTTTTTACTTTTTGATGTAAAACTTCTGAAAAACTATACTGCAAACTGCCACTGGAAACTGATACCTACTTCCTCTCCCCCTTCATTTTAGACGCTATCTCTAATGCTTTACGTGCATTTACGATACCACCTGTTTTTGATAAGGTAGTGAAATCCACCTTTTGCTTGGTGCCGGGTTTGAATACCATAGTACCTTTCAATGGTGTTGCCGACTGCATAATGGCCTGTTTTACCTGGCGGGCGCTTAAATCCGGATAGTACTCCAGAATCAATGCGGCAATCCCTGTAACGATGGGTGAAGAAAAACTGGTACCGTCATCGGTGATCATTTCAGCATCGTTATCTATTGAGGTGATCTTCACACCCGGTGCAAATACGTCTACATTTTTTTGCCCATAATTACTGAATGTTGCAGCCAGGTTCTCATCCGGCTTCATTCCTGACGCGCCTACATTGATCACATTATCTGCATCCGTAGCCGAGCCGTCCGCGAAAGTATCGTTCGGGTAATCAGGTTTTACATCCAGGTCCTGGTTTTCATTTCCCGCGGCTTGCACCAAAAGCACATCATGTGCAGCGGCATATTTAAAGGCCTCATCTACCCATTCCTTGTGCGGCGATATTTTTTTGCCAAAGCTCATGTTGATGATCTTTGCCCCGTTATCAACGGCATAATGAATCGCATTGACCTCATCCTTATCATATTCGTCGCCTATTGGCACGGCTTTAATGGCCATTATTTTTACATTGTCAGCAATACCATCTATCCCATAGTTATTATTGCGGGTAGCGCCCACTAATCCGGCTACATCCGTCCCGTGTGACGCATCACTAAATTTCAATATATTATTACCGTAGGGTTTATCTTTCAGTACATCCGGGTCATCACCTATTATCCGCTTACGTGCATCCAGGTCGGGGTTGATAGAATTATTGAGCTTGGCCATATACTCGCTCAACTCTTTTAATACCTTAACGTTGGTACTGGTTGATACATCCTCGCTAAAGGCGATCAGCCACAGATTTTTTACTTCCTTAAGCGTATCATTGATGGGTTGAAAATGCTCCACATCTGCCTTGGTAAATGTTTGATTAGCTTTTAAATTCAGCGAACGCTTTATATAGCCGCTTGTCTCCACCAATGCATTCATGATCGGTGATAGCTGGCCGGTCTCTGTACGGGCTTTAGTTACGGTAGAGTCGTACTCGGTTTTGACATCTTTCCAGTAGGCATATTCCTTTTTATCGGTTGCTGTCGCCTCAGTTGCAGTCAGGTATTTATCCTTCAGCTTCTGATATTGTCTTACTTCCTCTTCCGTTTCGCTAAAATCACTTTTGCCGTTTGGCCCGCCTAAAAAATCCCAGCCGTGTATATCGTCAATGTAACCGTTATGATCATCATCCTTGCCATTGCCTGGTTTTTCTTTAGGATTTACCCATAAAATGCCCTGCAGGTCCTTTTGAAGTGTATCAATACCGCTGTCGACAATAGCCACTATCACCGGCTTACTTTTAAGTCCATTGATGAACTGGTAAGCTTGTGTAAGGCTGATGCCGAAATACCCATCGGTTTTCAGGTCGAGTGCGTACCAGTTTTTTGGTGGATCGGGCTGTGATGGTGGTAATGTTTGAGCAAAGGTATCCAGGCTTAATAATAAAAGCCCGGGCAAAATGCAGCTTATCAGAAATTTGCGAAAAATGTACATCTATTTTAGGGGTATAAGCTACAGGTCGAATTTGATACCTTGTGCCAATGGTAATTTAGTTGAATAATTTATAGTGTTGGTTTGGCGCCTCATGTAAACCTTCCAGGCATCAGACCCCGACTCGCGGCCTCCGCCTGTTTCCTTCTCGCCGCCAAAAGCGCCGCCTATCTCCGCACCTGATGTTCCTATGTTTACATTGGCTATTCCACAGTCAGAACCAGCATAGGATAGAAATTGTTCTGCCTCGCGCAAATTATTCGTCATAATGGCTGAAGACAAGCCCTGTGGAACCCCATTTTGCATCGCTATGGCTTGTTCCAAATCACTATATTTGATCAGGTAAAGTATGGGGGCAAAGGTTTCATGCTGAACGATCTGGTAATGGTTCTCCACTTCGGCTATGCATGGTTTTACATAGCAGCCCGATGAATATTTCTCACCTTCCAGCTTGCCGCCTTCCACCACAAATTTGCCGCCTTCGGCTTTGCATTTCTCTATCGAGTCCAGGTATAGTTTTACCGCATCAGTATCGATCAGCGGCCCCATGTGGTTATGTTCATCCAACGGGTCGCCTATGCGTACCTGCTTGTAGGCATTAACCAGCTTTTGTTTAAACTGATCATACACACTTTCGTGAATAATCAGTCTGCGGGTACTCGTACAGCGTTGCCCGGCAGTGCCCACAGCGCCAAATACTGCGCCTACCAGTACGGTATCCAGATCGGCATACTGACTTACTATAATAGAATTATTTCCACCAAGCTCCAGTAAACTGCGTCCTAAACGTGCACCCACAGCTGCACCCACCGCCTTACCCATACGGGTGGAACCTGTGGCTGATATTAAAGGAACTCTTTTATCATTCGACATTAACTCGCCAACAATTCTATCACCTATCACCAGGCAGGAAACCCCTTCAGGCACCTCATTCTTCGCAAACACTTCCTGCGCGATATGTTGACAAGCAATAGCGGTAAGCGGTGTTTTTTCGGATGGTTTCCATACGCATACATCACCGCATACCCAGGCCAGCATGGCATTCCAACTCCACACCGCTACCGGGAAGTTAAAGGCAGATATTACACCCACAATACCCAACGGATGATATTGTTCATACATGCGGTGCTCAGGCCTTTCAGAGTGCATCGTAAGGCCATATAATTGGCGGCTTAAACCAACAGCAAAATCGCAGATGTCTATCATTTCCTGCACCTCGCCATATCCCTCCTGCAAGCTTTTTCCCATCTCGTAGGATACCAGGGCACCCAATTCCTGCTTTTTATTGCGCAAAGCCTCACCTATCTGGCGTACAATATCGCCACGTTTAGGCGCAGGAATGGTACGCCATTTTTTGAAAGCTTCGTCAGCCTTTTCGATCACTTTATTATAGTCGGCTTCAGTAGCCAGTTTTACCGAGGCTATTTTTTTTCCATCAACGGGCGAAACGATCGTTTTTAGCTGTGCACCGGCACTGCTGCCCCAATTACCGCCTGTACTAAACGCCTCATTATTGTCGTTTATATGTAAACGGTTTAGAATATCTGAAATATTAAGACTCATAATTCGTAAATTTGTCAAAGGTAAAATCTTTAAGGCAATTTATTATCAACTCATCTGCCGCCGGTTCAAAACCCTTAAATGTTTCACATTTACAATCAGGCACTTGTAAAAACCCTTGTTAAAAATGTTTGAATGTTGAAAACTAAATTCCATTGGGGATACTTACTTATTGTAATTTGAGACAACAAAAGGCCCGGAGAACCCGTAAATACCGCTTATAAACCGGTTGGGTGAATGGCAGCCAGCGTTCTGAAAAATATATTGAATGGAAGAAGAATTTGAATTTGGTTTCACTGAAGATCCCAAGTTTTCAGTTGAACGTTACGAAGAAATGATTCGTAATCATGATCAGTATTTTTTTGATGCGCAGGCGTTTGAGAATATCATCGATTACTACATCGAAAAGAATGATCCGGCGAAAGCTTTACAGGTGGTGGAATATGCATGCAATCAGCATCCATTTGCCGCTGTATTTTTAATCAAGCAAGCTCAGTTGATGGTCGTCACGAACCGGGTCAGCGATGCTTTCCTCTCACTTGAGAAGGCGGCGTTGCTGGAAGCTTCAGACCCGGATATCTACATTATCCGCGGCAACCTGTATGAAAATATGGAGCGCTATGCTGAGGCCCTGGAGAACTACGAGAAAGCGCTTGAACTTGCTGAGGAGACGGATGAGATATTGCTGCATATATCCTACGTGTATCAAAACATGGGTGATTATGATACGGCCATCACTTACCTGAAACTGTGCCTGCAGCAGAACATGGAAAACCAGGATGCCCTATACGAACTGGCTTTTTGCTATGATGTGATGGACAACCAGGAGGAAAGTGTGCAGTTTTACCAGCAATATATCGATAGCGAGCCTTACAGCTATGCAGCATGGTATAACCTGGGCAATGCCTTTACCAAGCTCAGCCTGTTTGAAAAAGCCATCGATGCTTATGACTATGCCATTTTAATTAAGGACAGCTTTGCATCAGCCTACTTTAATAAAGGCAATGCGCTGGTAAACCTGGAGAAATATGCAGAAGCCATCGAAGTGTATCGCCACACCTTTGAATACGAGCAGCCTAATGCCGATACTTATTGCGCCATAGGCGAATGCTATGAAAAGCTGGAGCAAATGGATGACGCGCGGGCTTTTTACAAAAAGGCTGTAAAAATGGATTCTAAGCTGGCTGATGCCTGGTTTGGTATTGGCGTGACGCTTGATTTTGAGGAGCGTTATTTTGAGGCCCTGCATTTTTACAAAAAGGCACTCGATCTTGATATTGCCAATGCTGATTACTGGTTTGCTATTGCCGATGCAGAATACAAACTGGGCCACATGCCCGAAGCTGAGCACGCTTATGAGAAGGTGGTAGAGCTCAACCCGATTGATGTGGATGCATGGCTGGATTACTCATCCATCCTATATGAGCAAAGCCGGTTGGTGGATGCGATAGAGGTAATGTCGCAGGCGATCAAAAATAACCCGGAGGCAGCAGAACTGTATTACCGCATGGTAGCCTATCTATTTGCATCAGGTGATTACAAAGAAGCGCTGAACTTCCTGGAACTGGCATTAGCCTCCGACCCGGAAAAGCATTATATATTATTTGATTACCTGCCTCAACTGCAAAAAAATAAGGTGATACTCGATATCATAAACAGGTATAGTAAATGATTTTCTTATGTGCAGATGTGCATATATGCAGATGTGTAAATAGTTAGATAACTAACGGTTTATACATCTGCATTTTTTGTAATCATGTAGTCTAAATTGATAAAAATCTATTTTAATTACTTCATCTGCACATTTCCTCATCTGCATATCTGCACATCCTCTTGCACATTTGCACATTTATCCAGACCTTTGCGCCATTAGAACTTTTTGTTATAGTCTATAACTAAAACTAACATCTATGAACTACCCTTTGAATAATATACCTGAACGCACTATTAAACCCCGTGACAGTGGAATCACCATGGTAATGGATAAGGGCTTGAGTTTACGGCAGGTGGAAGATTTCATAGAAGTAGCCGGTCTTTATACCGATATTGTCAAGTTGGGCTGGGCAACCTCGTTTGTCACTCCGCACCTGGATGAAAAGTTAAAGTTATATCGCGATGCAGGTATTCCGGTATATTTCGGCGGGACGCTGTTCGAAGCCTTTATAGTACGCAACCAGTTTGATGATTACCGTCGCATACTGGATAAATACAAAATGGAGCACGTTGAGGTTTCAGACGGCTCTATAGAAATTGAACACGAAGAAAAGTGCGAATACATCCGTAAGCTGAGCCAGCAGATAACTGTAATATCTGAGGTAGGTTCAAAGGATGTACAAAAAATATTTGCCCCCTACAAGTGGATCAAACTCATGAGCGCCGAACTGGAAGCCGGTGCCTGGAAGGTGATTGCCGAGGCACGCGAGAGTGGCAATGTGGGTATTTATCGCGATTCAGGCGAGGTACGACAAGGCTTAGTGGATGAGATTTTAACCCAGATCCCCGAAGAAAAGATCATTTGGGAAGCGCCCCAAAAAGCGCAGCAGGTGTGGTTTATTAAGCTGGTAGGTGCCAACGTAAGTCTTGGTAATATAGCGCCATTTGAAGTGATCCCGCTGGAAACTTTGCGCCTGGGTATACGCAGCGAT
This sequence comes from Bacteroidota bacterium, assembly GCA_048498695.1. Classification (GTDB taxonomy): domain Bacteria; phylum Bacteroidota; class Bacteroidia; order Sphingobacteriales; family Sphingobacteriaceae; genus Mucilaginibacter. The sequence goes on along the minus strand of JBEHXM010000028.1, from coordinate 20,937 downwards.
ACCTTCGATCATTTTTTGAAATTTTAAGTATATCAAAATCTTCTTTAGTTTGCAACCGATACCAATACTGGTGTTGGCAAAAACATTATATTCGGCTATTATTTAAAACATGGCCGCGTCTAACCTCATCGACCCCGAAATCGACAATTTCTATTCCCAAACTTCCGAAGAAGGCCGTTTAGAACTTGGCTTGGGTCCATTAGAATTTGAGCGAAACAAGGAATTGATCAGCCGCTACCTGCCCAAAAAAGGAACTATTATCGATGTAGGTGGTGGGCCTGGTATCTATTCTGAATGGCTTGCAGCCTTAGGACACCAGGTATATTTGATCGATCCGGTTGATAAGCATATCAAACAAGCTAACAAACGTTCAGCCAAAGCAAAAGAACCATTTAAAAATATATTGGGCGAAGCTCAGAAACTGGAGCTGGAAGACAATTTTGCTGATGTAGTGATATTGCACGGACCATTATACCATCTGCAATTGAAAGAGGACAGGTTAAGATGCCTTGTGGAAGCCAAACGGGTATTGAGGCGCAATGGTGTTGTACTTGGTTTTGCCATTAACCATTCGGCATCCACCATTGCCGGTTTGCTAAACGGCTTTATTCATTTGCCCGGCCTTTATGAAATGTGCAGGGAGGAGTTAACTACAGGGCTGCATAATGCCCCCAAAAACATGCCGGGCATACTGCCAAATGCCTACTATCACCGCCCCGATCAATTGCGCGATGAGTTGGAAGAAGCTGACCTGATGTGGCTGAATACCTACGCTGTAGAAGGTATGATCTGGATGGATAAGAATTACTTTGAAACACGATCTGATCCCCAAAAGAAGGCGGCGACAATGGAATTAGTTAAGCTCACAGAAAATGACCAGTCGCTGCTTTCATTAAGTCCGCATATGATGATAGCAGGGAAGAAGGTGTGAGCAAAAATTCTTAATATTACAGCATGAAACATTACGGCCTTATTGGCTTCCCGCTTTCTCATTCTTTTTCAAAAAAATACTTTACAGAGAAGTTTGAAAAATTGAATATCGAGGATGCCAAATATGACCTTTTCACACTTGAAAATATAAAGGACCTGCCTGCATTGCTGCATAAACATACTGACCTTTGTGGCCTGAATGTAACCGTTCCGCATAAAATTAACGTGCTGAAATATCTTGACTGGATAGAACATGATGCCCGGACAGCAGGTGCTGTAAACTGTATCCGCATCACCGCCGAAAGCCCGGTACTGGCTGCTTTTACCGGTGAGGTTGGTGTTAAAGGGCATGATTTTAAGCTGGAAGGTTTTAACACGGATATTTATGGTTTCGAGATGTCATTAAAACATCTGATCAAACAGCATCATGATGAAGCTTTGGTGTTGGGTGATGGTGGTGCCGCCAGGGCGGTTAAATGCGTTTTAGATAACCTGGGGATCACCTTTAAATCAGTCACGCGTAAAGCCATTCCGGGCAACCTGTTATTTAGCGACCTGAAACCCCATCATATCAAACAACACAAACTGATCATCAATACCACGCCAATTGGTACATCGCCCAATATAGACGAGTGCCCGCCGATACCTTATGATGCCATTACCGACGATCACCTGCTGTACGACCTGATCTATAATCCTGAGCAAACTTTATTTTTAAAAAAAGGAGCAGAAAAAGGTGCAGCAACAAAAAATGGATACGAAATGTTAGTATTGCAGGCTGAAAGGTCCTGGGAAATATGGAATTCAAAACAAATATATCCATGAAGAGAATAGTATTTTTTATTCCTGTTTTGCTTTTATTTGCGGCCTGCAACAGCAATCACGATTATTCGCCAAAGCCCAGGGGATATTTTCGTATTGTTTTCCCTGAAAAAGCGTATCAACACTTTAACGGACCTTATCCCTTCACATTCATTTACCCCAAATATGCGGTAATGGAAAAAGACTCGACCCCGCAACGCAAGGATAAAAAGCTGGTTAACATGAAATACCTGTTAAATATGCAGTTCCCGCAGTTTAACGGCACCTTGCACCTGAGTTATGAGAGTATTACATCGCCAAAAGTATTTAATGAACTGACTGAAGATGCCCGTACTTTTGCTTTTAAACATTCGGTAAAGGCGACATCTATTGACCAGGGCATCATTCATAATGCCGACCGAAAGATCTATGGTATTTATTATACCATTGATGGCAATGCGGCATCGTCTATCCAATTTTATATTACGGATAGCGTAAAAAATTATATGCGCGGCGCGCTCTATTTTAACACCACACCACGACTGGATTCGATACAACCGGTACTGAAATTTGTTAAAAAGGATATCGATACTATGATCAAAACGTTTAGGTGGAAATAATTAAGCTCGGAATGCGGATTGCTAAATGCGGAATGATATTAAAAAACTTCCGAAACCGACTTTTCGAAATCCACATTACTTAACTTTGCGCCATGTCCAAAATTCGCTCCTTCGAAAACAACCCTTACCAGGAGAACACCTATATTTTATTTGATGATTCCCGCGAATGTGCCATTATTGACCCGGGGATGTATACCGCAACGGAACAAAACGCAGTGGTTAATTTTATCCGGGATAACCAATTAAAACCTGTATTACTGCTCAATACTCATTGTCATATCGACCATGTGTTGGGTAATAAATTTGTGTTTGATCAGTATGGTTTAAAGCCACAGTTTAATGAAGGTGAGTCATATGTGCTGGCAGCTGTTCCGGCTTACGCACCGCAAATGGGTATGCGCTACGAGCCATCCCCGCTGCCTGATCATTACCTGCCTGAAACAGGAGTTGTTAGCTTTGGCAATACCGAGCTGCAATTGATATTTGCGCCTGGTCACTCGCCGGCACACCTTTGTTTTTATGATGAAGACACCAATATTTTGGTAGGGGGTGATGTATTGTTCAGGGGCAGTATCGGGCGTTCTGATCTTCCGGGGGGTGATTACGACCTGCTGATAAAAAACATCCGCGAAAAACTGTTCACCTTACCTGATGATTGCGTAGTTTACCCAGGTCACGGGCCCGAAACTTCCATAGGTTTCGAAAAACAATACAATCCATTTTTCAGGTAATACGTTTGAAGTTGTACGTTTTACGTAGTTTTAGCATCAGAATAAACGTATAACGTAATACGTATAATTTACAACCTGTTGAATACATCCATCTACATAGCCAAACGGTACCTGTTCTCGAGAAAGAAGATGCATGCCATCAATATTATCTCCGGCGTATCTATGCTGGGCGTATTTATTGGCAGTGCTGCATTAATTATCATCCTGTCGGTTTTCAATGGTCTCGAGAAAGTGATCCTGTCACTATACAGCAACTTTACGCCCGAATTAAAGATCGAACCTCGCCAGGGAAAGACATTCGACCCTAATACACCTTATTTTAACGCGCTGCACCGCGACCCTAAACTAATTTCCTACACTGAGGTGCTGGAAGACAAGGCATTGATCAGGTATGGCACGACAGGCCAGTATATAGGAACGGTGAGAGGGGTAAGCGACGAATTTCTGAAAAACCCGCAGTTGGATAGTACCATCGAAAAAGGATCATTTACACTTAAGGATAAAGGCCGTTACCTGGCGGTTATAGGTGCTACTGTACAGGGTAAGCTATCTGTCAATATACACGATCAGCTTTCGCCCCTGCAAATTTATTCGCCACGGCGGGATGCTTCCAGTTCAGCTGATCCGATGAGTGCATTTACGGTAAAATATATTTACCCCTCAGGTATTTTTAATATTCAGCAGGATTTTAACGGTTTGATCATCACGCCTATTGAATTTATGCGCGATTTGTTGAATGAGCCAAAAAATATCTCAGCCATCAACCTTAATTATAAAAAGGGTACCGATCTTAAAGCCGTACAGGAAGACCTGGTTGACAAGGTAGGCAGTATGTTTACTATAAAAAACCGGTTTGAGCAAAACGTCGATCTGTACAGAACATTAAATTATGAGCGCTGGTCTATATTCATGATCCTGACGTTTGTGCTCATCATCGCCAGTTTTAATATTGTGGGTTCGTTAACTATGCTGGTAATTGATAAACAAAAAGATATTGCTATATTAACCAGCCTCGGTGCTGATAAACGGTTAATACAAAGCATATTCTTTTTTGAAGGGATGATGATATCATTTATAGGATGCATTGCAGGCATGGCAGTGGGCCTGATATTTTGTATTTTGCAGGAACAATTTGCCTTCATCAAATTTGGCGATAGCCTGACGGTGATAGACGCTTATCCAATCGCAATAAAATTCACAGATTTTATACTGGTGTTTTTTATTGTGACGGGCATTGCCACTATTGCATCGGGCATTAGTGCACGTTTAAGTATCAAAAGACTCGGAGAGATCAAAGAACAATTGTAAATTTGCTATTGAAGCAAAAAGCTTAAGGCAGAAAGCCCAAAGTTTTATAAAAACTAAAACAATGGAAGGGAATATGACTTTTAGCTTTATCCTTTTACCTTTTAGCTAAGAAAAACATGGAATCAAAACGTCAGCAAAAATTTGCAGGAGTAATACAACAGGACCTTGCCGCTATATTTCAGCGCGAAGGCATCAACCTGCTGCCCAACACACTTATAACCATCACCAAAGTGCGTGTTACCCCCGATTTGGCTATTGCACGCGTATTCTTAAGCTTTTTTAATACCGACAATGGCCAGTTGGCCCTCAACACCATTAAATCGCACGCCTCAGAGATCAGGTATAAATTAGGTGCCCGTATTAAAGATCAGGTCAGGATCATCCCTCAGCTGGAGTTCTTTATTGATGATACCAGCGCTTATGTTGAACGCATGGACAAAATATTTGATAAGATAAGCAAGGAAGAGCGACAGCCGGATACGGAGTGAGTATTCTCTTCAATGTTATTTCGAGCGATAACGAGAAATCTTATACTACCAGCGCTTAAGCATTGCATGGTGTACAAGATTTCCCTTCGCCCAAGGCCATCATCTCTACAGGTTCATCGAAATGACATTTATATAATTGATTAATGGATAAGCATCTTCAATTAGAAAACTTCATAAAAGATCATCCCGGTGAAATTGGAAAAGTAGTTGACTTTGATCTCCAAACAGACCGGCTTTTCCAATTTGATTTTACCGCTGCCAATACCGAATTGAGCCCGGAGGATGTAAATAATACGGACAAATTCAGTGCCTGGGTTAATAAGAAACTAAAGGATAATAATGCCAGGTACGGCATAGGCGGATATATGGAACACCGCACCCTATATGCCCGGAGCGAATTATTTAATACAAACGATGAGCCGCGCCGCCTGCATTTGGGAATAGATATCTGGGCGGAGGCGGGCACACCTGTGTATGTGCCAATTAACGGACGCATCCACAGTTTTTGCGACAATGATAATTTTGGTGACTATGGCCCGACCATCATTTTAAAGCATGATCTTGACGGCCTGGAACTTTATTCACTTTACGGTCATCTGAACCGTGAAAGCCTTGCCGGTATATCAGTAAATGACCCGGTTGGAAAAGGACGGCAGATCGCAGAATTAGGTAACCAGGACGAGAACGGACATTGGCCGCCACACCTTCATTTTCAGCTCATGTTTGATATGGAAGGCTGCCAGGGAGATTATCCCGGTGTAGGCCGTTATTCTCAAAAAGATAAATACCTCCTTAATATCCCTGACCCGGAACTGATCTTGAAATTTCAACGAGCATAATATTCCCCCTGTCGTAATTCGCCCCTCGTATTGCCGCATTACCCCGTTTTATAGTCCTTTTATTGCCACTAAGTTTGTATTGTGCATAACGAAAACAGCCGATATGCAACGTTCATTGAAAATATCTTAAAATAAATTTGTGCAACTGAAAGGTTTCATATATATTTGAAACCAAAAGGTTTCATAAAAAGATGAGAAGAGATGTGTTCCAGGCAATTGCCGATCCGACAAGGAGAGAGATATTAGGTATGATAGCGCATAGGTCGCTTAACATAAATTCGGTAAGTGAAAATTTTGATGTGAGCCGGGCGGCTATCTATAAACACATGAAGATACTGGCCGAATGCGGTTTACTGGAGATCAAACAACAGGGGCGTGAGCGTTTTTGCGAGGGCAAGCTGGAAAGATTGAACGAGGTATCAGACTGGGTAGCGCAGTATAAGGAGTTTTGGGAGGCGCGGTTTGATTCACTGGAAACTTATCTGAAAGAGATACAAACTAAAAATAAAAAGCCTGGCCGGAAAAAATAGGTGCTTTATGCCAGTTAAAACGGATCACATTAATGACTAACATAAACAAGGAAGAACATGGAACAAGTAATCAATCATAACGAAACCGCCGATCGCGAAATAGTGATTACCCGGCTTTTAAACGCACCTCGCGAGTTGGTATTTAAGGCATGGACAGATCCCAAACATTTGATCAAATGGTGGGGATGTAAGGATTTTACCAATACTTTTCACGAAATTGATATCAGGCCGGGCGGCATATGGCGTTTTACGATGCATGCACCAAACGGAATGGATTTTCTAAACGTGGTAACTTATAAAGAGATAGTAGAACCAGAAAAATTGGTTTACGAGCATGGTTCAGGTGAAGAAAATGACGAGGCTAAATTTAATGTGATAATAACTTTTGAGGATCAGGACGGTAAAACCAGGATCACTATGCGAAGCTTATTTGTTTCGTCTGCTATCCGCGATATGGTGATCAGGGAATTTGGTGCAATAGAAGGCGGAAACCAAACACTCGACCGTTTAGAGCAAGAACTGTTAACAATGTAAAATATAAATCTATAAATCTCACTAAAACAATTGATCATGAAAACAATCAAAATTCTGTACTGGGTATGCACCATAATCATATGTGCATTAATGCTTTTTTCGGCCATAAGCAGCTTCAAGACCAGTCCCGAGGGCACAGCATTGGCTGCTCACATTGGCTATCCGATGTATATCTTCAAATTCCTGGCGGTAGCAAAAATCCTTGGTGTTATCGCTATCCTGGCTCCGGGTTATCCACGGTTAAAAGAATGGGCTTATGCAGGCCTTTTCTTCGATCTTGCAGGTGCAACTTATTCGTTCATCGCCGTAGGTGATGCCCCGGCTAATTGGCTGCCAATGTTCATTTTCATTGCGCTGTTATTCGGCTCTTATATCTGTTATCATAAAAAACTGAGTCCACAGCAAGAGTTAAAGCCACAACAAATTTAACTAATTCCCTTATGCAAGTGATCCTGAACATGGTCGAAGTTTTCAAAACAAATGTCCGTCACAAAAGGCAGGCGAAAACGCTCTTAGCAGTTTTGTCGAAACAATTTCCATTGTTCAGGATCAACTTTGACCTGGAAGACTGCGACAAAATTTTACGGGTTGAGGGTGAGAACATTCCCCGGGAAAAGATTTTGAAACTGGTAATGGAAAATGGCTACCAATGTAATGTGCTGGAGTAAGTCTTTTACTAGTAGATTGATATAGCATGAAAAAAGTAACTTCAAAAGATGGAACCCCCATTGCCTACGATCAGTCTGGCAGCGGTTTCCCGCTTATTTTGGTAGATGGCGCTTTGTGCAGCCGTGATCTTGGCCCAATGCCTAAACTGGCAGCACTGCTGGCACCGAATTTTATGGTGATCAATTATGACCGCCGTGGAAGAAATGATAGCGGTGATACCCAACCTTATGCCGTGGAGCGGGAGATAGAAGATATTGAAGCACTTATAAATGCTGCCGGAGGGTCGGCATTTATATTTGGAATCTCATCGGGTGCCGGGCTCGCACTCGCTGCGGCAGCAAGCGGGTTGAATATTCCTAAACTTGCTTTATACGAGCCGCCATTTATGGTAGATAATGAAGGGCACCATCCGCCTTCTGATTCCCTGGAACAACTGAAAACAATGATTGCTGAAGATCGCCGGGCAGATGCGGTTAAATTCTTTATGAAGGATATGATCGGCCTTCCGGCTATTGGTGTTTTCATCATGAAACTGCTGCCTATCTGGAAAAAACTTAAAAGCGTAGCACACACCCTCCCTTATGATGTGGCTGTTATGGGTGATTACTCATTGCCCGAAAAAAAGGCGGCATCGGTAAATATACCAACGCTGATCTCCGGAGGAGATAAAAGCCAGGTGACGCTACAGCATGCCGTAAAAAGATTGGCGGAAATAATGCCTGATGGTCAGCTTCAAATATTAAAAGGACAGACCCACAACGTATCGGCAAAAGTGATCGCCCCGGTATTGACAGATTTCTTTAATAGCTGATAATAATCTGCCGGAAATATTATAATATCTGTCGGATTTTCCAAAATAAAACATAAGCGAATGGTTTGCCCCAAAACTTGCACGCCCGGTAAAATCAGAAACATACGCAAAAAATGGAAAATTGGCAGGCGGCATGGAGCTTGAATCTATTAATTAAATATCAATTGATTATATAGTTTAACTCATGTTAGCTACACATTTTGTGCTGGCTTTTAGGTCCTTGGATAAAACAATTTAAATTTTTTTTGGTTTTTTTGGGTAATTGCTTATCACAAAAGAACAAAATGGCAAAGCAAATTTTAATAATTGAAGACGACGAAGATATATTACAGGTGCTGGAAACAGTGCTTGCTTATAACGATTTTACAGTAAAAGGACTCAACCGCACAGATGATATTTTAAAATCTGTTGAGGAGTATAAACCCGACCTGGTATTGACCGATTATTTATTGTCGGGCACCAATGGAGGGAAGATATGTCAGCAAATAAAAAGCCATAAAGATACGTGCCATATCCCGGTCATCCTGATATCAGCCTACCCTGAACTGGCTTCGTCTCTCGGGAATTTTGGTTTTGATGCCTTTATAACAAAGCCATTCGATATCAATGTATTGGTAAAAAAGATCAATCAGCTGCTTGGTTAGCAGAACCTGTCGCTTCGACCTGCTTAAAATTATTGAAAAATTAATCCCAAATGCCGTTCTGTGCTGTAAATATCACCGGCTCGCCACCGGTTACCATAATGGTGTGCTCGTGTTGCGCAACAAAACCACCTTTATTGCCCCGTAGCGTCCACCCGTCGGCTTGTGTATCGGCAATTGTTGACCGTGTTGAAATGAATGTCTCTATCGCCACTACCGAATTCTTTTTAAAACGCGCGGTGTTATACCTGTCGCAGTAGTTGGCAATCTCATGTGGTTCTTCGTGCAAGCTGCGGCCAACACCATGGCCGGTCAGGTTTTTTATTACCGTGTAGCCTGCTTTTTTGGCTTCAGTCTCTATCAATCTGCCGATCTCCGATATCCTGACACCACCTTTGATGTTGCTGATCGCTTTTTTTAATATCTCTTTCGATGCTTCTACCAGCAGACCATGACCATGAATGTCCTGTCCTAAAACGAAGGAGCCGCCGTTATCAGCCCAGTAACCATTTAGCTCTGCCGATACGTCAATATTTATCAAATCACCTTCTTTAAGAATTTTATCAGACGATGGTATGCCATGCGCGGCCTCTTCATTAACGCTTATACAAGTATACCCCGGAAAATTATAAGTTAAATAGGGTGCTGACTTTGCACCCATCTCTCTCAGCAATTCGCCGCCAAATTCGTCAAGCTCTTTAGTTGAGATACCCGGTTTGGCATACTCCCGCATTTTCTTTAGCGTAATGGCCACGGCATCACTGGCCTGCTGCATTCCGAGTCTATCGCTTTCGGTTGATATAGACATATCGAATTTTTATCTGCCGCAAAATTAACAATTAATAACTTGAACAGATTTCTCCTTTCAATCAGAAGTATCAAATATTACACCAGGCTTACTGATTTAAATTTCGACAGATACGCACGGCTTTGCTTTAAAGCATCATAAGGGTCAATGGCCGATTTATCTAATTCTATCACCAGCCATTGTACATTATCCGAGCAGGCGTTAATGATACCCGGTATATCTAAAGTGCCTTGCCCTACGGGTGCCATTGGGTCGGGTTCATCCTTGATCAGCTTTTCACTGAAAACTGCCGGGCCGTCTTTTATATGGATGAAATGTATTCTTTTCTGCAATTTTTTTAGAATATTAACCGGGTCCTGCCCCGCCACCTTTACCCAATAAACGTCGGTCTCAAAAAAAATGTCATCGTCCAGATCCTCATTTAAAACTTCGTAAACCAATTTGCCGCCGACATGATTCCGGTATTCCCACCAGTGGTTATGCAGTCCAAAGTGCAAGCCGTTATCTTTTGCAAGCTTGTTGCTTTCTTTATAGATATTAACTAACTGTTTTGTTCCTTCCAATGAACTGTAGCGTTTATCCTCGGGCCAGCCGTGCCAGATCAGGTTCTTTGAACCATAGGCCTTTGCGGTCTTTACCAGTTCATTGATATTATCTTTGGTCGGCTTATCTACATGACATGATGTTACGTTCAACCCCAATTCTTTCAGCGTATTTGCGGCGGTTTCAACACTGATGTCCTTAGGCCAAAAAGCCGTTTCAACATTTTTAAATCCGAGATCAGCAAGACGCTTTAAACTTCCCCTGAAATCTTTGCTGATAGCATCCCTGATCGTATAAAGCTGGACAGCTACGCGATGTTTCGCTGTTATTGCGGGTAACTTCAAAAAATCAGGTATGGCTGTAGCCATCAACCCCATACCTGCGGTCTGGATAAATTCTCTCCGGTTTGTCATAACGTCAATTGGTTTAAGTGGTTTTCTTTAATTCATCTATGGCATGATTGACTGCTCTAGCTGTCAGTGCCATGAAAGTAATGGAAGGGTTTTGAACGCCGGTTGATGTCATACAAGCTCCGTCTGTCACAAATACATTTTTGCAATGGTGCATCGCATTCCACTTGTTGAGTAACGAGGTTTTAGGATCGTTGCCCATCCTTACCCCGCCTATCTCGTGAATGTCAAGTCCGGGCGCCTGTTTGGTGTCTACAGTCTGGATATCCTTGCAACCGGCCACATCCAGCATTTCGCTCCCTGCCTGGAAAAAATCCTTCAGCATCTTCTCGTCATTTTCATCGTAATCAACTGAAGTTACCAGTAAAGGGATGCCCCATTTGTCCTTTTGATCTTTGCTCAACCGCACATGGTTAGTTTCCTTTGGAATCGTTTCGCCTTGCATCGACATACTGATGCGCCAGTCGCCCGGTTCACCAAGTGCGTCCTTAAAGCCGGCACCAATACCCTCAGCTTCTGCACGGGGCCGATCCGCACCATAAAACATCATATAACCGCGCATAAAATCCATCTCCTGCTTTTGCAGGTTCCTGAAATTCGGGATCATTGGCTGCGTAGGCCGACGGCCGTAATAGTACTTATCCATCGGGCCATCAAATTGCGCGAAAATGTTTCCGCGGTAATTTTGAAAGGCCACGTATTTTCCCAATAGTCCGTTATCATTCCCCAGGCCGTTCGGGAACCTGGCCGAAGTGGAATTCAGCAGGATGAGGTTGGTATTTAAACAGGCGGCGTTGATAAAGATCAGGTCGGCATAAAATTCCTGTTCCTGTAACGTTTCCGCATCGATAACACGCACCCCGCTGGCTTTGCCTTTTTTCTCATCATAGATCACTGAATGCACAACCGAATGCGGCCTGAGGGTTAGGTTACCTGTTTTCTTCGCCCATGGAATAGTTGACGAATTAGAACTGAAATATCCACCGAACGGACAGCCCCGTTCGCACTGATTGCGGGCCTGGCATTGTCCGCGGCCTTGCTGCAGATGAATTGGATTTGGTTTGGTAAGGTGAGCGCATCTTCCCTGGATAACATGTCGTGAAGGATATTTGGCTTTAATTCGTGATGCGATATCTTTCTCAACACAATTCATTTCCCAGGCGGGAAGAAACTCACCGTCAGGCAATATATCCAGTCCGTCGCGGTTACCGCTTATCCCTACAAATTTTTCTACATAAGAATACCACGGTGCAATATCATTATACCTGATGGGCCAGTCGACCGCATAACCGTCCCTTGCGGGTCCTTCAAAATCGTGCTGGCTCCAGCGCTGGGTTTGCCGCCACCACAAAAGTGATTTGCCCCCAACCTGGTAACCGCGTATCCAGTCGAACGGTTTTTCCTGCACATAGGGGTGTTCTGTGTCCTTTACAAAAAAATGTTGTGTCGACTCATCAAATGCATAGCATCGCGAAACCACCGGATTATCTTTAGTGACTGACAAGGGCATTTTCAAATGATGCGAAAATTCCCAGGGCCCTTTTAGTGCAGTGGGGTAATCCTTCAGGTGCTCCACGTTACGGCCGCGCTCCAGAACCAGCGTCTTCAAGCCTTTTTCACAAAGCTCTTTGGCTGCCCACCCGCCACTTATCCCCGAGCCTACCACAATGGCGTCATAAGTGTTCTTGCCCTTTGCAGTTATATTGAGGTTCGGTGTTTTTGCCGGATCTTTTTCTACCATAATTTAAAATGTTGTAAAGCGCCTAAGCGATAGTTTGCCTTATGTGATCGAATAAAATTGAGCAATTAAATTGTGAATATAGAAACGCCATTACGTCCTTATGACGCAATGTAGCGATTTTATGAAAATCAAACAAATCAGATCACCTTAAGAAGTGATTTACAACCTACTACGCTGATACCTATTCTGTCGGCATTCTTCTATTATATGTCGATACTATCTTTAAGAAACTGATACGCCGCTTCGAGCTATTTTGATCTAACCAGGTCAAAGCTCAGAATGTTTTTTTTCATCAAAAGAAAGAAAAGCTTGCAGAAGTCAAAAATACTTCCGACAATTGTAGTGTACTATTATACTAATACACTGATGATAGATATTGAGCATCTTAATTTCGGTTATAGCAAACAGGTAAGATTATTTAATGATCTGAATCTTTCGCTCAGCGCCGGCCATATATATGGCTTGCTTGGCAAAAACGGTGCCGGCAAATCGACATTATTAAAAAATGTAGCCGGCTTGGTTTTTCCTGGATCAGGGCATTGCAGAATCAATGGAACAGAGACCTTCCGGAGGTCTGTAGCTGTTTTAGAAGATTTGTATTATATCGCCGAGGAAATTTATGTACCGACGTTAACTCCCACGCAATTTGCCAGGAGTACCGGGAATTTTTATCCAAAGTTTAGGATCACTGACTTTTATGCACATTTAAAAACACTGGATGTTGATCCGCAGGCATTGCTGACAAAAATGTCGTACGGCCAACAAAAAAAGGCAATAATAGCCTTCGGTTTGGCAACGAATACAAGTGTCCTGATCATGGATGAGCCGACCAATGGCCTGGATATTCCGTCAAAGATCCAATTCAGGAAATTGATAGCATCGGCTTTAAGTGATGAGCGATGCATCATTATTTCTACCCACCAGGTCAGGGATCTGGAAAGTCTTATCGATACGATATTGATTTTGGACAATCACCAGATCGTCGTTAATAACTCAGCGGATGAATTAATAGAAAAACTGGTTTTTGGCTTGTATCCTGATACATCCGGCATGCAGGTGCTTTATGAAGAAGAAACCATTCGGGGCAAGCATGCTATCCTAAAAAATACTAACGAAAAAATGAGCAAGATGGATCTGGAACTGTTATTTAATGCAGTTACAACCGGCAGCCAGCAACTCATCGATGAATTAAAAGCTCCTTCAAAATATGAATAAAATATTCAGACTTTCACGATTTTGGCGCCTGTTCAGCAAACACACGGCTGAACATTATGGAGCGTATCTGATGTCGGTTGCTGTGCTGGCTGGGGTGATGCTCCTTGGCGGCGCGTTCATTGTCTTTTTGATACCTGGCCCAATGGATGCCGGCTTTCAAAGCGTAGTCTTTGTGATCCTGATGCTGATCTCGGGCACAATCTTTAGCAGCACAGTATTCTCTGACTTGGGAGACAAGCGAAAAGCAATCCCCGCTATGACCTTGCCGGCGACACAGTTGGAAAAGTTCATGGTGGGCTGGGTGTATGCCTACCCTATATTTATGGTGTTTTACACCTGTATTTTTTACCTGGTCCTAATGGGTCTAATTAGCCTGAAGCAATGGCCGGGTCATCATACCGAGGTTTTAACAATCTTCCAGGGTCGAATTTACATCATGCTGATCCTGTTCACCTTCCTGCAGGCGATCAGTTTATTTGGCGCGGTATTTTTTGAAAAAATGCATTTTATAAAAACCGGGTTTTGCTTTTTTGTGGGATACGCCGTCATCATACTTTTTAACACCATTTATTTAAAAATTACAGTCGGGCCAAATATTAAACCGGCAATACCCTTTGGCACCCTCAACTTTATTGAAAGTGGTAAGGATTATGCTCTGGGCACCAGTGATACGGATACGATATGGATTTTTGGCCTTTTAATGCTCCTGGCGATACTTTTTTGGTTCGCAACTTATTTCAGGATCAAGGAAAAGCAAATTTAACAGGAGTAGAGCATGGAATTTAAAGATAACGAGGCAATATACCTACAGATCGCATTTTTTGTATGCGACCAGATCCTGCTGGGGAAATGGCCGCCCGGACAAAAGATACCGTCCGTTCGTGATCTGGCTGTGGAACTGGAAGTCAACCCGAATACGGTCATGCGATCCTACGAATTTTTACAGGCAGAGGAAATTATTTTTAATAAGCGTGGCCTGGGCTTGTTTGTGGCAGAAAACGGATTTGATAAAGTGAAAGCTTACAGGAAGGAAAATTTTGTGAAGCAAAACCTGCCTGATCTATTTAAGAATATTTATCTGCTCGACATTTCAATGGATGAGATCATCGAGCAATATGAAAGTTTCCTGGCCCGGCAACCTAAAGTCCAATTGAAGCAAAACGAAAATGAAAACAAGTAATAAAATATTGCTGTCCGCGCTGGTATTATTTATCGGATCGCTGCTCTACTATAATCATCTTTTAAAATCATGTTACCTGAAAGGCGAATATCACAACAGGTATAACGGTTTTGTGCCACTTAGCTATAAAAACTTTAAGTCAATTCGCTTAAATAGCGCTACGGCGATCAATGTGATGCTTGTCAGAGGTCCATTTAAGGTATTGGCCGCACCAGAAACGATGGAGTTTTTGCGGATAAGCCAGCAAGGCAACAACCTGACAATTGATGCAAATTTTAAATATAACTACCAGGGAGGGCGGTCTGATTACCTGCTTTACGTCTCTTGTCCGCAATTGTCAGATTTCCATAGCGATACGCGTTATATTGCCGGAGATAATGTTGTTACGGATACGCTGGCAAGCGAGGATTTCCTGTGGCGGCCTACGGTCATCCGTGGTTTTTCAGGAGATAGCCTGAACATTACGACCGACCATGCCAGCAATATCGTGCTGGAAGATAACCATTTCACAAAGATTAACGCCCAGGTAGGGGTAAGCAAGGGAAGCGCTTCCGATCTTACGATCGGTTTGGGTAATCAATTTACCGTCAATCATTTCAATATACTCAACAAAAGCCGACTCTGGATCAAGGGGAAGAATGAACAGTCGATCAATTACCGGCTGGATGACAGCGCCCGGCTAATCCTCAATGGCTATATACAGAACGATTATTTAAAGAAAATTAATCCTATCAAGTGATGAAACTGACCATTAACAATCTTTCAAAAACCTATGCAAACGGCGTACATGCCCTAAAAGATGTATCGCTAACCTTATCCAATGGCATGTTCGGCCTGCTTGGTCCAAATGGTGCGGGTAAATCTTCCCTGATGCGTACCATCGCCACCCTGCAGGAAGCGGATTCGGGCAGCGCTTTGCTGGATGACTTGGATGTACTGAAAAACAAAACGCAGGTCCGTCAGCTTCTGGGTTACCTGCCACAGGAATTTGGGGTCTACCCCAGAATATCGGCAGAACGGATGCTCGATCATATCGCGCAACTAAAAGGCGTCGGTAATGCCGGTGAGCGAAAAGACCTGGTACTCGGGCTACTTGAAAAAGTAAACCTTTTCAAAGACCGCAAAAAGCATTTGGGTACCTATTCCGGTGGTATGAAACAACGATTCGGTATTGCCCAGGCACTGATCGGCGCCCCCAAGCTGATCATCGTGGATGAGCCGACAGCCGGGCTAGATCCTGCAGAGCGCAATCGGTTTTATAACCTGCTGAGTCAGCTCGGCGAAAACACAATCGTTATCCTGTCCACACATATTGTTGAAGATGTCAGCACGCTTTGCTCCAAATTCGCTATTATATGCCTGGGAGAAGTACTTTATTCCGGTGATCCGGAAACCGCAGTAAAGGAACTGGAAGGAAAGATCTACACCAAGGCAATCAGCCAATCGGAAATCGGCTATTACCGTGATGTGCATAACGTTATTTCCACCCAGCTCAAATCCGGCAAACTCCATATCCGGATTCTTGATGGTGACAGCCAGCCTAACAACGGTTTTATTCCTGCTGCTCCAAACCTGGAAGATGTATACTTCAGCAATATTGCGACACGGGTTGATGTGAATACCATGTAAATACCTAAAAAACAAATCATTATGTTCTTGAAAATCTTTCTGTTCGAGATCCAGAATAGGGTCCGCAGGCCAGCCGTTTATCTATATTTTTTCGCAGTATTGCTTTTTACGGTCTTCTCTTTTTCTACAGGATCGATGCCGGTCGGGGAAAGGGAGCATATCAATTCACCGTACCTGATGACGTTCTGGTGCTGCGGAATGACCATGATGATGATGCTGATCAGCTCATCTATCATGGGAACCGCTATATTCCGGGATATCGAGTACCAAACGAAGGATTATTACCTTACCTATCCCATTACTAAAGCGGGCTATTTTTGGGGGAGGTTCATAGGTTCTTTCACCTTCATGGTGCTCATTGCTATGGCAATACCGCTTGGCATTTACCTGGGAACTTTGATCGGACCGGCCCTGCATTTGACTGACCCCGCACAGTATGGACCGAACAAACTGATCTACTATTTGTACCCATTTGTCTTTATCGCTCTGCCAAACATCCTGTTTACCTCAGCCTTGTTCTTTGGGTTAGTTGCCATTATGCGTAACGTGAAGGTGATCTATTTTGGCGGTGTGCTATTATTCTTGTTTTATTTAATTGCTTTGTTCTTCCTGGGCCATACCCAGAATACAACAGTCATTGGTATATCCGATCCATTTGGCCTCAATTTTGTCCGGTTCCAGATGAATAATGCCAGTACTTTAGAACATAATACCTCCCTGATCAGCATTAATGGACCGTTGGCGATTAACCGTATCCTATGGCCGGGCATTGGACTGATTGTATTACTAACAACCTATTTCCGCTTCAATTTTGAGAAGTTCTTTGCCGGCAAGCGGGATAAGGCCGCTATAGATGAGGTAAGTTTAAAAACGCACAAAGCGCTCAAAGCCCCTGCTGTGAGCTTCGGTGAAAAGTATAATCAAAATACACTAAAAAACCTTACCCGCATTGAATTGCTAAACATCATCCGCGATAATTATTTCTGGATCATTGTTGGTGCGGGCAGTGTATTTTTATGCTTTATACTATGGCTGGGCAATCAAAGCTATGGTGTACCCGACCAACCCCGTACCGTAATGATGCTGGCTATTTTTGCCGATGCGTTCCCATTCTTTATGTTCTTTATCATCATGTTTTATACCGGTGAAACCCTGCAGCGTGATAAAACTACCCGTTATGCCTTTATCAATGACTCACTGCCACCGCCTAACTGGGTCATGAACGCATCCAAGCTGATCACCATGCTGATCATTGCAGCCGGGCTTTCGGTTATGCCGATGGTCTTGGGAGCTATGATACAATTGATCAAAGGGTATACGACATTGCACCTGGGAATGTATCTAACCTATATTAGCGTAATGCTTGCGCCTAAGCTGCTAACTGCCGCTGTATTTTGTTATGTGGTGCAAGTTATTTTCAACAACAAATTTGCCGGATATGCTTTTGGTGTGACCCTGTGGATCGGCATGTTTTTCCTGGATTCAACCGGTATATTCAACTATCACCTGATCATGTACTCCTACACCCCCGGCTCAGGTTTTTCAGATATGGATGGCCTGGGGCACATGGTGAGACCAATCCTCTGGTTTGACTTATACTGGGTGTTGGCAGCTGGCTTGCTGATCATTGTGGCTGCTTTGTTTTACAACCGCGGTGTCCATTCGTCCTTTAAGGAGCGCCTGCAATTAATTAAAGGCCGGTTCGACTCAAAGACCAGAATTGCTTTTGCAATTACGTTGACGTTATTCTTGTTGCTGGGCGGTTACCTGTATTATAAAATCAGCTATTTAAATGAATTCCTGACAAAAGGAGAAACGGAGGACCGGTCTATTGTTTACGAAAAGACGTTGAAGAAATTTGAGCATATGCCGCTGCCCAAAGTTACCGGATTAGTTATGAAGGCTGATCTCTTTCCGAAAGAAAAGAAAGAAATTGTGACGGCTGCGGTAACAGTAGTCAACAAAGGCAGAACGCCAATAGTGGAAATGCTGCTGGACGGCGGGGAGTTAACGACCTGGGATATCAGCATGAATGGTAAGCCGGTGAGGTTCACTGCACCACTACTTTATCCGCGCGGGATTTTTAGCTGGTTCAGGCCAAAGCTGGACACTTCAGAGTTCCGCTTGTATAGACTTGAAAAGCCATTAGCCCCGGGTGATTCGGCAGTGATTAATGTGAAGACGACCGTTAGTTATGATGGATTTCAAAATGGAGGTTATGCCTTTAACATGCTGAACAACGGTACTTTCTTTAATGGGGGCTTGCCCGGGCTCGGCTATGATGAGGATGAAGAAGTCGGCAGTCCTTATGTCCGCAAAAAAGCCGGTCTGCCGCCAAAAGATGAGGAAGAAATCAAGCAGGATGACCCGGAGGGAATACTTAACCTAAAGGCGGGCAAAGCGGTTGATCTTTTTAGCCTGGATCTAACTGTCAGCACGGAAGGAGATCAGACGGTAATTTCTCATGGCGACCTTGTCAAACAATGGAAGGAAAATGGACGCAACTATTTCCATTATGTGCAAAATACACCGGGAATGTACCAGCCTTTTGGCATGATCTCGGCGAGATATGCAGATAAAAAGGACAGTATTAAATTGGATCATCAGATCAATATTGATGTGTATTACGAGCCCGAACATGCTGAAAACGTAGATCGCTATGTGCAAGCCTGTAAGGATGGGCTGAAGCATTACAGTGCGGTCTATGGAAAGTATCCTTTTAACAATATCAGAGTCGTAGAAACATCGAATTATGCCCCCAGGGAAGGCGCCATGACCTCGGCATTCACTTATGCAGAGTATTATGGCTGGAACGCTCATTTTACCAACCCGGACCAGTACGATTACCTCTACAATAATGCAGAACGTAATTTATCACAGCAATGGTGGCGCTTCCAGACTGCGCCGAACAGCACTATTGGTTCTATGATCATCCCGGAAGGAATCCCGGCATATGATGCGATGGTTATGAATGAGAGGAAGTATGGCAAGGCAAATATGAGGAATATCGTGTTGGACCCTTTGTGGTATTATCTTTTTATTCGCCGTCACATGAATAAGCCTGAAAATGTAATGCTTAAAGCTGACGAGGCTTCGGAGTACAGCAGTAAGTTTTCTGTAGCGATGTACGGTCTGCGGCAACTCATTGGCGAGGACACGCTCGATAAAGCACTCCGCGAGTTTAAGGATGCGTATGCTTTTAAACGTACCGGCCCGTTTGCCGGGGCCAATAACCTTTACAGCATTCTTCAAAAGCATACTCCAGATTCCCTGCGCTATTACTTAACGGATATCTGGGAAAAGATTGCCCTTTACGATAATAAGATTATTTCTGCCAGGGTAAAGCCTGCATCGAATAAAGATGAATACCAGATCCAATTAAAATTCAACATTAACAAAGAGTGGATGGATTCGAAGGGGAATTATAAACCTGTTTTGAATATGAATGATTACATCGATATAGCGGTCTACGGCCAGGACACGCGAGATAAAAATGGAAGGAATACGGCGCATTTTTCTTCCATTAAGCGTTACGGCTTCACTCGTGGCGACCATGAACTAACGATCACGGTTAAGGGTAAGCCCAAAGCTGTAGCAATTGACCCGATGGCTTATCTGATCGACCGCAATCCGAATGATAACTGGAAAGATTTATAAATGATCTACTCCCCGGTGCGCTAAACGAAGGGACCGGGGAGTAGTTCAATAGCTTTAAATAGAAGTACTCATTGTATCCCACTTTAATATATAGGTGTTTAAATATCAGGTAGTTATAGTTTGTGGGATATTTGGGTTCATATCTCCTTAAAATGACAATAACTACTTGATTATCAAGTAGTTATTGTGTCAGTAGCCCGTAGGGGTGTAAGGGATATTAATATCAACTCAATTGATGTAGATTAATTTTGATATTAAATATCTGATTATCAAATATTTATATTGTTTTATTTGTCTTAGTTACTCAACTTTGTGCTGCCTCAGTAAACAAGAAACTGACAGTAGAAATGACAACAAAACTTAACAAATAATCAATATGGCAACAACAAATTTCTATCTCGACAAAGCCGACAAACAAGGCAAAGCTTTTATCATGCTATTATTTAGCGGAAGGTCAAAAATTTCGGCATTCGGTTAAACTTAAAATTCTACCAAGCAAGTGGATTAAGCGTAAGCAAAGGTTAAAAGAAAATAGTAATGAAGACCAATTAGTCAACAGTCACCTTGATAAATTGGAAGCAATTATTAAAGATGCACAAACGCACTCTCTACTATTTAATCAAAGAATTGACTTCAATTTTGTAAAGAGACTTTTCTATGAAGCCCTGGGCGGTAAGCCTGAATCTAAAGCCAGCTTTATAGATCGGTTTGATGAATATATTGCTTTGTCAAGAACAACTAAGCAGGTCAAGATGGGTGTTTCGGAGATATGTTACACTCTGTTCCGTGGCAAAACTGACCACGTGTTTGCTGGCAAAGAAATGCAGCCGATGCTTTAGGAGCATAAACAAA
>JBEHXM010000027.1:0-43019 GCA_048498695.1 Bacteroidota bacterium | reverse complement strand
TTCTAATAACGGCAGTCCAAAAGCAGCTGTTTTACCGGTCCCGGTTTGGGCTAATCCGACAAAATCGTTGCTGCCTGTTAACAATACCGGAATCGACTGTTCCTGGATTGGTGTAGGATTTTCAAATCCTAACTCAGAGATGGCATTAACAATATCATGACGGATTCCCAGTTGAATAAATGGGTTCA
Source organism: Bacteroidota bacterium (assembly GCA_048498695.1). GTDB lineage: Bacteria > Bacteroidota > Bacteroidia > Sphingobacteriales > Sphingobacteriaceae > Mucilaginibacter. The sequence continues at coordinate 42,831 of JBEHXM010000027.1, read as the reverse complement.
TGAATTAAAATAACGAATCTGGCAACATCGCCAAATCGGGCGCAAAGGTACGGATTATAAATTGGAATTCAAATACCTGGAGGAGAAATGGTAAAGATAACAACCGTAGAGTTTAACACTCTTTACCGCCATTACTTTTTAAGCAGGTAATAAATGTTATTTTTGAATAGATATGAATGCCATGGATATTCAAGTGGAAAAATTAAACCTGATCAATGGTTAACCGAAGTATCACTACCGTTAAACATGACAAATAGGCTTACAAAGAAAACCTGATCCATCCCTCACCCTCGTAGCCAAATATGAACTGTTTGGGATGGATGATTTCGGCTAATATCTCAATAGAATCCACAATGCGTGGACCGGGGCGGTTAAAATATTGGTTACCATCTGCTATGTAAAGGCGGTTGTTTTTTATGGCCTGCAAATCAGCAAAGCCGGGCAATTGCAATAGAAGGTTCATCTCTCTTAAAGTGCGTTCAACAGAAAATCCGCAGGGCATTACAATGATCACCTCCGGGTCCTGTAATTGGATGTCCACCCATTGTACAAATGGCGAATGTTTCCCGGGCTCGGCCAATACAGGCACCCCGCCTGCAATCCCCACCAGTTCGGGCACCCAATTACCTGATACCATCAAGGGCTCCAGCCATTCTATGCAAGCAACTGTAGGCTTGGTATCTGTAAATTTTAATTTATGTCGAACGATGTCTACCCTTTCCTGTAAGTCTTCTATCAATTGATCAGCCTTTGTTACGACACTGAGTGCCTTGGCAACTTCACGAATATTATTAAAAATATCATCCAGGCTATTGGGCTGCAGCGATACGATATGTGCCTGTTTGTCTAAATAATTTTCGAGCGCTTCCTCCACTTCCTGCAGAGATACAGCACACACCTCGCATTGGGCCTGGGTGATCACTACATCGGGATTAAGTTCTTTAATGACCTCGCGTTTTACGGTATATACCGAAAGAGCATCAGCCAACAGCTCTTTTACCTTCTGATCAATAACAGCACTGCTCAACCCGTCCGGGAAATTTGCCTCTGAACATACGGGTAGCTGTTTTACAGAAAGAGGGAAATCACATTCGTGCGAGCGGCCCACTAGTTGACCTTCGAGACCAAGGGCACAAACAATTTCGGTAGCAGCAGGGAGAAGTGATATTATTCGTTGAGAAGACATTTCAGCTATGCAAATATGCGGATGTGCAAATGTGCGATTAGATGTGCAGATGTGCAAATATGCAGATGTGCAGATGTGCAGATGTGCAAATGGGCATATAGTATTTAAGCTTTCACCATTAAAATCATCTGCATATCTACACACCCTCGCATCTGCACATTAAAAAGCTTATTTTAGTCCGATGATATTTCTGACCTTTTTTATAGGTGTCATAGCTAATTTTATAGGATATATTCCGCCGGGAAATATCAATTTGTCGGTAGTACAGTTGACTATCAACAAGGGACTTAAACAGTCGCTGCAATTTATCATCGCATTTTCCTGCGTCGAGTTCTTCTTCACTTATTTTATAATGAGCGCGGCCGACTGGCTGGCCATGCAGGTAAATTTAAATACCGCTATCGATTGGGTGATGGTGGCCCTGTTCGGTACAATGGGAGTGCTTACCTGGATGCACCGCAAAAAAGCACCGAAACCCAAAAAGAATGAAAGCCGCGACAGTATTACCTATGGCATATTGCTCGGCTTTTTAAACCCGGTGCAGATACCTTTCTGGATGATAACAGGTACTTATCTCATCACCCATCAATGGATCGAAACTGGCCGGCTGGCATTGAGTATATTCAGCATGGGATCAGCAGCAGGTGCATTTTTATGCCTGTTTATTTATGCCAAATCAGCCAGGTATGTAAAGGACAAGCTCGATCTTAGCAATAAAGCTATCAATACGGGTATTGCGGTATTATTTTTTGCGTTCGCCGCTTATCATATCGTGAAGCAGTTATATCTGCATGTGTTCAGGCATTAAGTGTTTAGTTGATTGGGTTGAATGAGTTGGATTAAGTTGAATGAGTTAGGCAACCTAATGAGATCGTTTTTAAACTTAATCAACTTAGTCTCTCAATCAACTTAATCAACCACTCTTAACATTCCATATCTTCTCCGCTTTTCTCCCGATCAACCAGAATGAAACAGCCAGTATCGCAAAAAATAATGTATGGTTGGTGCTGTCCCAGAAATACTCGAAATATTTGGTATAAATAAAGATCAGTAAAAAGGTAATGCCAAATTCGCGGGCGATGGTGTCCTTGCTTTTCAGCCCGTAAAGCATAAAGCCTCCGGCCATTGCCAGTGAAATAATACCCCAGTAAAACAGGGTGATCTGCTTTACTTTCCACCAATTGTCGATGTTGCCATAGTTGCCAAAAATGCTCAGCAGCCATAATGATAAGAACAGGTATAGCAAACCTATAATGTAGGTGAGTTCCCAAAATTCGCTGAACCACCTGCGGTTGCGTAAAGTGTGGCAAGCTACAACCAGCAGGATACCAAAAGCTACAAACCGGAGCGGGTAGTTCATGCCTAAAAAATAATCGCTCCACTGGGTCTGATAACCTGTTTCGGTACCGAACCAGCTGCCAAGCGAAACCAGCGCAAACAACCATATCAGGCGGGAGTCCATTCGCCAGGCTAAAAAGCCATAAACAAATACGGATATCAGGAACAGGATGGAATAATGACCCGAGCCGTCATCAAAAGTTTTGCCGAGGTAGGCAATGCAGCAGGCGGTAAACAGCACACCTGTGAAAATTACGGCCTCGTTGCTGTATATCTTTTCCGGGAAACGTTTTTCCAGCCGACGGCCCCAAAGGAAAAAGAAAGCAGCCATTACTGCCGAAATAATGCTGATAATAATATCGGGGGTATAGTATAGCTTTTTGAGCCAGTTGACTATGGTATCATTAACGATCAGGAAAGTAAACGAGGTAGCACCACAGACCAGCGCTATCCAGAAAGAATACTTGGCCAACCGCATCCAGTCGAACCCTTTTACTTCGTAAGAGTTACGAAGCTTTTCACTTTGTTCGCTATCTACAAGACCTTGCTTTTCCCAATCGGTTATCACCCGGTTCAGAAAGTCACATTCCTGCTTATCAAGGTTTAGTTTTGTCATTGGTCATTAGTCACCGGTCATTGACTTCCTGTTAAATATCCAACTATATAAATATAGGATTGTTTATATCAGTATCACAATATATCACTTCAAAAACAACTAATGACTATTGACAAATGACTAATGACTATTAAACAATGCCATCACTGCTTCCTTATCTTTCCCTAATTGTACGGTCAGATCATCCAGGGTGGTAAATTTAATATCGCCACGTACATATTTTATAAATTCCATACGGATGGATTGCGAATAAATATCCTCGTTAAAATCAAAAATGTTAACCTCGATATTACGCGTCATCCCGTTAATGGTTGGGCGGTGACCAATATAGCCCATGCCTTTATATTCCCGGTCGTTCAATTGCACCTTTACTGCGAATATGCCATCAGCTGGTATTAGTTTATAGGTTTCCTCAATTAAAATATTAGCGGTGGGGTAGCCAATGGTACGACCTATCTGATCGCCACGCATTACCTTTCCGGTCACGAAAAAAGGGTAGCCTAAAAACTCATTGGCCAGGTCTATCTCATCACTCAATAAAGCATTGCGGATACGGGTTGAGCTAATAGCTACATCATGGATGTCCTGTTCGGGTATTTCAACTACTTCATATCCATAAACGGGCGCCAGTTGCTGTAATTCGGTCAAACCGCCCTGCCGGTCTTTCCCAAAACGATGGTCGTAGCCTATCACGATCTTCTTGGTGCCTATTTTTTTCACCAGGATATCGCGGATGTACTCTTCCGCGGTTTGGTTAGAGAAATCCCTGGAAAATGGTGTAATGATCAGGTGGTCGACACCAAGTTGTTCAAGCAATTGGGCCTTCTCATCCATAGTATTGATCATTTTCAAATTATGATCTTCCGGATGCAATATCATCCGGGGATGAGGAAAGAACGTAAGGATCACGGTTTCTCCCCCCGAATCTTTTGCCAGCTGCCTTATCCGCTCAATGATCTTGCGATGACCCAAATGCACACCATCAAACGTGCCGATAGTAACTATTGCGTTTTTTACTGGCTTAAACTCATCAATATTATTATAAACCCTCATAATTTAATTTTAAAATGCATTTAAGGGCTCTCTTGTTAATCTCTGGGACGTTTTTGATCGACATTCCACAATATTAAAATTCGAAATTGAACATTCGAAATCCGAAATTACTCATTAATTGTTTTTAACTCACGAATGACATTCACTATCTCCATTACTTCCCACGAATCTTCCACTTTAAAACTACCGCTGCGAGTACGCCTAAGGCGCGACAGGTAAGCGCCATTATTGAGCGCTTTGCCAAAATCGCTTACCAACGACCTGATATAAGTCCCCTTACTGCATACTACCCTGAAATCTACCTCGGGCAATTCAATGCGGGTTATTTCAAATCCACTGATGGTCACGTTACGTAAACGCAATTCAACTTCCTCACCCCGGCGGGCTTTTTCGTAAAGCCGCTCGCCATCTACCTTTACTGCCGAGTGTGCGGGAGGGTATTGCTGTATATCGCCTAAAAATTGTTTACAAGCTTCATTGATCTGTTCAGATGTAATATGATCTGTCGGAAACTGTTGTTCAGGCTCACTTTCCAGGTCGTAGGTTGGGGTGGTGGCGCCTAATACCATAGTGCCGGTATATTCTTTTTCCTCTGCCTGGAAACTGTCGATCTGTTTGGTCATTTTACCGGTACAAATGATGAGCAAACCAGTAGCCAGCGGATCAAGAGTACCTGCATGACCTACCTTTAATTTCAGCGGTTTAAAGGCATTGCGGATTTTGCCTACTACATCAAAGCTGGTCCATTTATAAGGTTTATTTACCAGCAAAAGCTGGCCTTCGGCAAATTCCTGTATGTTAGAGTAAGTGTTTTTCATCTTTCGGTGATTACACCGATTTTTTTAGAAACGATTACACCGATAAGCATAGTGTAATCAAAATTTAATCAGTGTAATCCTTAAACAGTATGCAAGGCATTCCCTGTGAAATAGAGAATGATAATAACGATGCCGGCTATGATGCGGTACCAGCCGAACAATTTGAACCCGCGTTTTTCTAAAAAGGTAATGAAGGTTTTTATGGCCAGCATAGCCACAATAAAGGCGATCGCGCTGCCGATCAATAAAAACTTAATATCCTGGTGAAAATCAGGTGTATTAAAAAGGCCGTTCTTTTTAAAATCCCAAAGGTCCTTTACGGTAGCGCCAAACATGGTGGGCACTGCTAAAAAGAAAGAGAATTCGGCAGCAGCCTTGCGGCTCAGCTTTTGCGACATGCCACCTACGATAGAAGCAGCAGAACGCGACACGCCCGGGATCATGGCCAAACACTGAAAGAAGCCTATTTTAAGAGCAGTAAAATGATTGATCTTTTTTTCTTCATCAATAGTTGGCTTGTTAAACCAGTCGTCAACAAACAATAGAATAACGCCGCCGATAACGAAAGCAACGGCCACCACCAATGGGCTTTCTAATAATTTATCGATATGTTTTTTTAGTAAAAGGCCTAAAATAACCGCCGGGATGAAGGCGATGATCAGTTTGACATAAAAATCGACGGACTGTACAAAATGCTTGAAATACAATACCACTACGGCAAGGATGGCCCCCAACTGGATAACCACCTCGAAAAGCTTTACAAATTCATCCTTGCTGATGCCCATTAAAGAGCTTGCAACAACCATGTGCCCGGTGGATGATACCGGCAAAAATTCTGTTAATCCTTCAATTATAGCAAGGACGATAACGTGGATAATGTTCATTGTTTGTGTGAGTTAGATTAGGTTGATTGAGTTGAGTAAGTTGATTGAGTTAAAGAAATATCCGATAAGAACTTAATAAACCTATTCAACCGCTCACTTATTCAACTTAATTAGCTGAAGGCTTTTTTAATATGGCATAAAAACCTATGCCAAAACCCGCTAAAACCACTATCGGCGCCAGCACAATTTTGGTATTGCTGTAAATATCTGTAGTGCCCGACATGAGTATAAAGCCTAAAATAACCACGGCAATCGCAATGATGAGCCAGCGGTAATTACTCTTATCAAAAATAAATTGTATCGGGGTCGAATTGCCGCCTGATGATCTTGTTGAGGCACTTGTTTTGATCGGTGTGCCTGGTTTAGTTTGTGCCATATATCTTTAATTATTGAATGTCTGAATTAATGAATTATTGATTTACCTGTAGAGGTTATAAATTTTTAAACGCAGATATTTATTTACCGCCAGGAATGTACTGAAACCTGAAATAAAGATTCCCAGTCCTACTACAATCAGGAACACGATACCAAACTCTGTATAGTTTTGCAGTACCACTAATTCCGGTATCTGTTGCTGAGCGGCGTAAAGTGTCCCCATTAATATAATAATAGCGATCAGCGCACCTAAAAGCCCATGCCATATACCATATAATATAAATGGCCTGCGGATAAAATTTTTAGTTGCCCCAACCAGCTGCATCGATTTGATCAGGAAACGCTGTGAGTAAATGGCCAACCGGATGGTGTTATTGATCAGCGCTACTGACAGTATCACAAATATAGCTGCAAAGCCTATGATAACCAGGCTGATAGAAGTGATGTTCTGATTCATTTTATCAACTAACGATTCCTGGTATTTCACCTCCTTAATTAATGGATTTTTAAGCAGTTCAGCTTTGAACTTTTCGATATCGGTATTATTAGCATACTCTGCTTTCAGGTATATATCCAATGATCCCGACAAAGGATTATAACCCAGGAATTTCACAAAATCCTCACCCAGGTCTTTTTGCAGGTTTTTTGCTGCAAGCTCTTTGGGCACATAAATGGCTTGTTTTACGATCGGGTTTATTTCCAGTTGTTTTTGCAATTGGGCTACATCAGTTTCATGCGCGCCTTCGTCAACGAAAATATTGAGCACAATGTTTTCTTTCACATAGCGCCTGATACCCCTGGCGTGTACCAGTATAAGGCCAAGCAAACCGATCATGAGCAATACCATTGCTATACCAAAAACGGTAGAGATATAAATGGTTTTCGTTTTCTTCGATGAGTCGCTTGCTTCAAATTCTTCCATAAATAGCTTTAGATATGAGATGTTAGATTTGAGATATGAGAATGAGCCTTAATTAATCATTTTCATTCTCAATTCTGCGAAAATAGCAAACCTGCCATTAAAGGTAAAACTTTATCTGTTATTATTATTTGCTGAAGGTTTATGGGTACCTGATTTTAACAAAAATTAACGTTTTGTTGTTAAAGAAATTTGTTCCGGGAAACGGGTAGTTAAACAAAATGAATTGGTAACTGTAATTGTATAAACTAATTTACCATGACAAAGCCAGCTAACTCCAGCAATAAACCATCACCATCAGACACGCCAACACACCGCCCTCATGATAATGGAGGTAAGAGTAAGGTGCGGCATGAGGATAAACAATATCACGCCGATAAACCACATGGCGGTCACATCGCCAAAAAACACGAAAAAGAGGAGCAACCGGTTGGGCCAGGTGATAGGAGAAAGTCTTGAGTTTTCAAGTTATGAGTCCTGAGTAATGAATCCTGAGTTTTTTTGACTTTGGACTCAAAACTTGGTTTTAGGCTGTTTATTCTATTTTGACTTTAACTCGCTACTCATAACTTACCACTCATAACTCAGGACTTAATTATTCCTGCCGAATTGAATTGCAGATCGTACAATTTGCGGTAGTAGCCTTGTTCAATTTTGAGCAATTCCTGATGGGTACCCATCTCCTTGATCTCACCATGATCCAGTACAATGATCTTATCTGCATTTTGTATCGTTGATAAACGGTGAGCGATCACGATAGCGGTGCGCCCCTGCATCAGCTTATTGATGGCATTCTGAATCAATATTTCGGTTTCTGTGTCCACCGATGAGGTAGCTTCGTCTAATACCAGGATAGCTGGGTTGTATACCAGCGCGCGGATAAAAGAGATTAGTTGTGCCTGCCCGGATGAGAGAGTTGAACCTCTTTCCATCACATTATAATCGTATCCGCCAGGCAATCGTTCAATAAATTCATGCGCCCCTACATCTTTCGCCGCTGCGATGATCTCTTCTCGGGTGATGGTATGGTTATTCAGGCTGATATTGTTGGCAATGGTATCGGTAAATAAAAACACATCCTGTATTACCGTGGCGATCTGTGAACGCAAATAGTTCACATCGTATTCCCTGATATCAATTCCATCTACTTTTGCAGTTCCTTTGCCTATCTCATAAAAACGGTTCAGGATATTAATGGTGGACGATTTGCCTGCACCTGTTGCACCCACCAGCGCCAGGGTTTCCCCGGGTTTTACATGGAAGTTGATATCTTTCAGTACCCAATTCTCGTCATTATAGGCAAACCATACCTTATCAAAAGTGATCTCCCCTCTTAAGTGGGCGGGTTTCAATGTTCCTGTATTAACGGCTACTTCATCTGTATCCAGTACCTTGAAAATACGGTCGGCACCTACCATGCCCATTTGCAGAGTGTTGAATTTATCGGCCAGTTGTCGTATAGGCCTGAATAAAAGGTTTAACAGCACAATAAATTCCAGTATCATACCGGGCGTTACCGGATGACCAATAGTGCCTAAGTTAGCCAGTTGCTCATCGGTCAGAATCCGTTTACACCCATACCAAACCAGTAAAGCCATAGAAATAGCAAATAAGATTTCTACTACCGGAAAAAAGATGGAATAATACCAGTTAGACCGGATATTGGCATCGCGGTATTTCATGTTGACCGACTTGAATTTGCGCATTTCCTGGCCCTCGCGCGAGAAATACTGAATGATGCTGATGCCGGAAATATGTTCGGCCAAAAAAGTATTTAATTGCGCTACCTGCGTACGCACTTCCTGGAAGGATGATTTAATAGCCTCTTTAAATACATAGGTAGACATGAGCAGAAATGGCATGGGTATCATAGTGATCAGCGCCAGCTTCCAGTCGCGTATCATCATTAAGATAATAATGGCCAATACCAGTAGCAAATCTCCAACGATGGAAATCAGTCCTTCTGAAAAAATATCCGCAATAGTTTCCAGGTCGGATACCGTACGGGTGATGAGCATGCCGATGGGCGTGCGGTCAAAATATTTTAGGCGCAGACTCATGATATGATTGAAAATATCAATACGCAGGTCGCGTATTACTGATTGACCTAAGGAGTTGGTCATGTAGGTTTGGTAATATTGGGCAACAGTTTGTATGGCCAATTGCGCAATCATTAAGCCCACCATTAAAACCAGCCCATTGTAATTATTGCCGAGGATGTATTTATCCAGCGTGATCTGCATCAGGATAGGCTGTACCAACGCACCGGCCGCTAAAAAAATGGTCAGGAATGCGGCTATGACAAATGTTCCCCTGTAAGGTTTTACATAATGCATCACCCTTCCTAACAAATTCCAATCAAGTGCCTTTCCGGTTACCTGTGACATTTTTTATTTCGAATATCGAATTTTCGATTTCGGATTTATTGTTTTTTTTAAACTTTATTTCAACAAGATATCAAATTCGAAATTGTAAATCCGAATTTCGAAATCCTATAAATATGGATATTTTACTTCTGTTAAATACAAACCGCAAGCAGGTACTGATGTACCGGCGTTGCTCCTGTTCTTGCTTTCAATGATCGCTCTTACTTCGTCGGGTGCAATTTCTTTTTTACCTACCAGCATCAAGGTACCTACTATTGCCCGTACCATATTACGCAAAAAGCGGTCGGCCGAAATATGGAATACCAGGCAATGTTCGCTGTAAACCCATTCGGCCCTGGTTATTTTACAATTATTGGTAAAAGTTTGCGTATTCGATTTGCTGAAACAACTAAAATCGGTGTATTCCATGATAATTTTTGCTGCTGCATTCATCAGCGCCATATCCGGCTTATCCCGCAATTGCCAGGAATGATCGATCTTAAACGGGTCTTTCTCAAAATGCACATGATATTCATACGACCGCGAAACTGCATCAAACCTTGCATGTGCTTCAGCATTGACAGGAATGATACGTTTTACAGCAATAGTTGCAGGCAATATGGCATTTAAACTATCGGTGATCCTGACTAATGACTGCTGACCAATGACCAATGACTCATTATCGAAATGCGCATACAACTGCCTCGCGTGTACACCGGTATCCGTGCGCCCGCAGCCAGTGGTTTCAACCGGCTCGCGCAGAATAGTAGCCAGGGCTTTATTTAAAACCTCCTGTACGCTGACAGCATTATCCTGTATTTGCCAGCCATGATAATTGGTGCCATCATAAGCCAGTTCAATAAAATAGCGTTGTTTTTCGGCCACGGATGCAAAGTTATACTTTGATTTACGATTTTAGAATGACGATTTACGATTTGAAAGTCATGTTTTTAGCTGGAGACTTATAATTTGGTTTAAACAATTTTATCTTTGCGCTACGCGAGGTTGTATTAGTTGTAAAAGTTGAAGTAGTTATAATAGTTAAGCGTATTTCAATTACAACTACTTCAACTTTACAACCTCTACAACCATTACAACTTTAACAAATGATACAACGAATACAAAGCATTTACCTGCTGTTTGCCAGCCTGGTTCTGTTCAGCCTGTTTCTATTTCCATTGGTACATAACGTTTATGTAGCCGGGGTGCCCTCTACCATAAAGGTTACCGGTATTTTCCAGGATGTGAATGGTGCGCAGGTGCATATCCAAACATTTATTGCATTGATAGCCGCTACCGCTGTTGTGGCTATACTGCCGCTCATCCTGATATTCCTTTACAAAAACCGGAAACAGCAGGTGCTGCTGTGTTACGTGTATATCTTCATTATTTTCGGATACAGCTTTTGGACAGCTCAAGCTGTAAAATCGGCTACCGGGGGAGCAAACCTTGACACCAATAATTTTGGAATTGGTGCGTTATTGAGTTCTATCAGTATAGTTTTGGTACTGATAGCTGCCAAAGCGATACAGCGGGATGAGAAATTGGTGAAGTCGGCAGACAGGTTGAGGTAAAGCCCCTATCCCCTGAAGGGGAATAAACAAATAGTTTTTATGAAGAATTGGCTTAAAGTATTACTGTTCTGCCTAACCTGTTTAATGTTTATCGGTTGCGACAGGATCACCAAAGACCTGGCAAAGGAACACCTGATGTATCGTGAACCTATTTCTTATTTTCACAATACCTTTATACTGGAATATGTAGAGAATACCGGAGCAGCACTAAGCCTGGGTGATCAGCTATCCAAACCCGTTAGTTTTTGGTTATTAAGTATTGCGCCCCTGGTATTTTTACTGCTCGTATTTGCTTATGTGATCAGGAAAATGCGTGAACTGAGCCTGCTTAAGATATTGTCCTTCTCCATGATCATTGCGGGGGGCTTAGGTAATATCATTGACAGGATTATGTTCGACCGGCATGTAACTGATTTTATGAATATCGGCATTAGTAATTTGCGTACAGGCATCTTTAATTTTGCTGATGTATGTGTTACAGCAGGGGTGATAGGGTTGTTAATATCGTATAGGGAGAAGACATCGGAGCCTGTAATAGAAACAAATAATTAACAGGATCTCTATTAGAGAGGTGGATAATATTTTAGTGGCTTTTGCCTTGACCTCCTTATGCTGATTAACGCAACCTGTTTATTTAAAGGCTTTATCAGGTAAACCAAAATAGTGAGCCTAACATCTTCTTGGACTTGCTTCTTCACTCGCATATTGCAGAAGATACTTCACTATCGCATGATAATGGCTAATTATTAGCATTATTAACCATCCCAAACTTCTTAAAATTTATAAATAAGTTTATATTTACGGTTCTAATAACCTAATCATTAAGCTATGCGCCAGTTTCTTATTGTAGTGCTGATCGGATTGATTTGCACCAAAGTGAGTGCATCCGTCACCGATGCCCCTTCGTTTAACGCCCATGACCTGCAGATCCGCTGGGAGGTGGTTCAAAACGATTATCAAAATAAGGCGCAATCGCTTAATGCCATTACCATAACCAATACCGGCAAAAACACCCTGCCCGCAACTGGCTGGAAATTATATTTCAATTCATCGCATGATTTTTTGCCGGTTACACCTACGGGCAACGCAAAACTGGATCATCTGAACGGCGATTTATTTGCCTTCACTCCTACCAATACTTTTGTTGAGGTGAAGCCTGGTGCTTCGGCACGGATAGAATTTGTGGATAACAGCGCCGTGGTTAATTTTACCGATGGCCCAGAAGGGCCTTACATTGTATGGGATAGCCAGCCGGATAAAGGTTATGCTACCGGAAGTTTAAGCATTACCCCTTTTAAGCCAAATTACAAAGGGCTGGTTACACCGGAAGTTATTTATAATCAAAATAAAACCATTACTGATATCCCGGCAGAACAATTAACAAAGGTTTTCCCTACACCCTTATATTACAAAGAGAACAAGGGCTTTTTCAACCTGACCACCGCTGTACAAATTGTGGATGATAATCGTTTTGAAAAGGAATACGAGGTGCTGACAAACACCATCAAAACTTTACTGGAGGATAAAGCGAGCGATCAACAAGGCACAAGTACCATCAAACTGATCTATACTGCAGGCTTAAATGCCGAGGGTTATGAATTATATGTGAAACCCACTGTTATTGTTATCGCTGCCAGCACTCCTACTGGAATGTTTTATGGCATCCAATCGCTAAAAAGCCTTATCCCGCCAACAGCATGGGCGTCACCTCAGAAAAAAATAAAAATACCTTGTGCCGAGATCAGGGACGAGCCGCGTTTTGCTTACCGGGCCTTCATGTCTGATGTAGGCCGTAACTTTCAAACCAAAAAGCAGATATTGAAAGTGCTCGATCTGCTGGCTTTTTATAAGATCAATACTTTCCATTTCCATTTAACTGAAGACGAAGGCTGGCGGCTGGAAATACCTTCATTACCCGAATTAACAGCTGTAGGTTCACAACGCGGACATACACTGGATGCAAAGCAGTTTTTACCGGCAGCGCATGGATCTGGCCCTGAGACCGGCAATTTACCGGGCAGCGGCTTTTATACCAGGGCTGATTATATAGAGATACTGAAATATGCTACAGAAAGGCATATCACCGTGCTTACAGAAATAGAGACCCCCGGCCACGCCCGTGCAGCCATCAAAGCGATGAATGCACGGTATGCAAGGCTGATGGCTCAGGGTAAAAAGGAAGAGGCTGAGAAGTACTTGTTATATGACCCGAACGATAAATCTGAATACAGTTCCAACCAGTTTTGGAATGATAATATTATGGATGTATCCCTGCCGTCGACCTATAATTTTATCGAAACAGTGATCAATGATATTGTAGCTATGTACAAAGAGGCCGGCGCGCCCCTAAAAACAATACATTTCGGGGGCGATGAGGTACCGGCACATGTTTGGGAAAAATCTCCGGCCTATCTGGCTTTAAAAGCCAGTCATCCCGAAATTCAAAGCACTAACGATTTATGGTACTATTTCTATGGCAAAGTAAATCAAATGCTAAAAGACAGGAAACTGACCCTTGCCGGATGGGAGGAAATGGCCCTGCGCAAAACTAAACTGGACGGCAATTTCTATTACGTACCTAATCCGGATTTCGCACAGGAGCATTTACAAACAGATGTTTGGAACAATACGCTGGGCGATGGTAACGAGGATCTGGCTTACCGACTAGCAAACGCCGGGTATAAAGTGGTGCTCTCCAACGTAACTAACCTTTATTTTGACATGGCTAACTATAAATCGTTTGATGAGCCCGGCTATTACTGGGGTGCATTTTCGGATATAGATAAGCCATTTTCATTTATCCCTTATGATTATTTTAAAAACACTAAGGTTGATAGAAATGGCCTGCCTATTAACCGCAGCATCTTTATCGGCAAACAGCGCCTAACCGATTATGGCAAAAGCAATATCGTGGGTCTGCAATGTGCACTTTGGAGCGAAGCCGTAAAAACACCAGAGCGCATGGAATACATGCTGTTGCCACGCCTGCTCGGTTTTTCAGAACGGGCCTGGTCAAAAGACCCGGACTGGGCTACCACAACCGATACTGCCAAAGCTACCCAGCTTTACCAGCAGGCCTGGAATAATTTTTTAAACGTAGTAGGAAAGCGCGAATTGCCGCGGTTGGATTATATTAATGGTGGGTATGGTTATCGTATCCCCAAGCCAGGTGTAATTTTACAGGATGGCAATTATTTAGCCAATGAGCAGTTCCCCGGATTAACCATCAGGTACACTACAAATGGCAAAGACCCGGATGCAAAAAGCTCCGTTTATAAAGATGTTGTTACAAGCGGCAATTCTGTAATAAAATTCAGAGCTTTTGACAACAAAGGCAGGGGCAGCAACGTTACTGAGGTAGCTAAACAATAATAGCGAGTAGCAATAAAGCTTCCATATGATCGGAAGCTTTATTGCTCATCCAAATCACAAGGTCACCTTTAATCCGATGTAATAATTGCGTGGCGCCGAGGCATTGTAATAACGATTGCCTACGGCATTCAGATCATCTCCCAAACTGTATTTTTCATTAAACAAATTGTCAACACCGGCATAAATACCGAGGCGGGTTTTATGGTTGATCAATTGCTCCCATCCGGCTTTGGCTTCTACTAAATTATAGTGATCAGCAAACACCGTATTGCCATCATTCAAGGGGATACGGGCGGTATAATTATGTTCTGCAAATACATAAAAATGATTTGGAAGTTTTACCTGTACGCTGGTTACAAATACATGTCCGGGCACCCCTGTCAACTGATTGCCTGAATAATTGGTAGTGGCATCATGATAATCAGCGAACTTAAATCTATTTAGTGTAAACGACTCATTGAACTGCAGCCCCCTGATAAAATCTGTGTTGTTCTGACGGATGAGCCAGTCGGTAAAATACAATTCAATGCCCGGCTGATTGGTACCACCAGCATTGATATAGTATTCCGTTTCATCAGGGTTTAAGCGGCGGACGATAGCATTGCTCAATCGGTAATAAAATACCGAAGCATCCAGGAACATGCTTTCATCTGAATTGCGCAAGCGGAAACCGGTCTCATAGTTCCAACCATCCTGTGCCTGCAAACTGGTGTTGATGATGTTATCTGTCGGCCGTATTTCGGCAGTAGTTGGCGTGGAGTAACCCCGGCTTACTGATGCCCGCCAGATAAAGTTATTAGTTATCTGGTAAGATGCTGCCACCCGCGGCATCAGTTGCGGTGTAAAATGGCGGTTGGTAAATCCTGCTTCATTATTAGGATATACATTCCTGAAATCGTAATCATAAAAGTTCAGGCTAAGGGCAGCTTCTATATGGAATCGTCTGTTGATATCTGCCAGGTAGCGTGCAAAAATAAAATGTTGGTTGCTGTTGATCTTATCCAGGGTCTGGGCAGTATCTCTCACCCCGGCTTTGTTGCCATAGTTATTAATATCAGAATTGGTTTGCTGCCACTCAATTCCTAAGTTCACTTTCCAATTAACTATTGTATCCTGCTTTCCACTTAACTCAAAATAAGTACGAAAACCGAAAGTGCCCTCATAACGCTGCTCGTAATTGGTAATAAAGGGATTAGCAAAATCGACATAACTGCCATACAAGGCGGTTACATTTTTCAGCTTATTATTCAGATGCCATTCGTTCACAAAACCGCCTAACAGCATTTTCTGATAAATAGCAATATCCTGTTGTATGGCCCCGGGTACTACAGCAGTTGGCTGCCGTGCCAGTTGCGGGTTAGCCTGATATTGAGCCAGGTTTAAACCTCCGGGCGTTTGATAACCCAGATCGGAGTAAAAACCCATAAATTTCAATTGGTCTTTAGCTGAAATGGTTAATTTGTCAGCAGCCTGCAAATAAGTGCGCTGCATGTAGCTATGCTGGCGATAGCCGCCGTAAGATTGAAAAGCCTGGTTAATATTCAGCTGGTTATTGCCCGATTTATTTTGCAAGCCAATGTTCTCATGAAAAAGCCCGTATGAGCCTGCGTTCAATCCGGCGGAAAGATAACTGCTATCGTTATACCGGTTAACAGGATTGATCAATACCACGCCGCCCGAATTAGCCCCGAATAAACTACCGTCGGGGCCTTTTAATACTTCAATACCCTGCACACTGTTCACATCAATAGCATTTAAATACGTATTACCGCCAGCATCAGTAAGGGGTATCTCGTCATAATAGATCTTCACATCGCGCACCCCAAAAGGCGAACGTAGTAAACTACCTCTTATCGACAGGCGATAGCTGCCCGGTGAACGCTCTTCCATGCGTACGCCCGGAACGGTATTAAATGAAGAAACCAACGAATTTTCGGGCTGCAGGCTTAATTGCGCAGGACCTAATACACTAACCGAAGCCGGTACGCTTAATACCGGCTGCTCTATCAGGTAGCCGCGCACAGTCAAACCCGGCAGTTGTTTAGTGGTATCTCCAGGAGAATTGTTAGTTGTCTGTTGTGCAGAAACAAATGTGCAGCCGGCAAAAATTAAAATAAAGGATAAGCAGATTTTCACCACGGGGGTTTAAGCTAAAATTATATCTTTTTAATCAATAAAATCAGCTATAAACCTACCTATAATTTGCAAATTATGGCTTATTTATCCCGCATATTATTTCCTGTTTATCAATAAACAAAATTTTAAATCACGTTTTGAATTGTGATCGGCCTTACTGGAAATAATAATTTATTCCTACCTGTTCAACGGTAGAATTCATGCCAAAATATCCGCCTTTAGTGTCTAAAACACTTGTCATATATTGAGCAAAGATTCCCCAGTTTCTATGTATCTGGACTCCGGCTTTCAATATAAAAGTATCATCAACTTTATTAAAATAGTAAGGGTCATTTTCTTCAATATCTGTTGCAGAGTTAGGCTGCTTCTGAGATCCCAAATAAGAGTTTGAGAATTTAAAGTAACATAATGCTATGCCGAGCCCACCGTATACCTTTAAATTTTCAGCATTATAAAAATTATATATGATCTGCGGTGCAAAGCTTAATGTCAGCTTATCAAATGATGCCTTAAATGGAATATAAGGAGAAACCTTTAGTGGATATAATGACTTAAACTGACTTTGGGCCGCACTCAGTTCTAACCTGAATTGCAATTGTTTGGTGCTTGGATTTGCAAAAAAGTTAACACCAAAAGATACCGCAGGAAGATAGGATGTATTTGATTTGCCGCCGTCCTGGGCATATATACTGCTGGCAGGTGCCGAAATATTATCTATATTCACAGCTGCGCCTATAAAAAAGTTGAGCTTCGGTCCTTTAACTATGTTGTTTTTTTCGTAATCACCTTTAGAGATATGATTTATTTTGCTGACAATTTGCAATAAGTCATCTTTATTGTACCCGGAATGCTCTATCTGCCGCTGAAAATCATCATCTAACACCTGGTATTTATTTGCCAGGGCAAACAGCTGCCTCATATAAGTATTTTCGTTTACCGTTACATCCTTTTGACCATTAGCAGCTGCCGCATCATAATTATAATATAATCTGTATCCTAATTCAATGGGGGTATAACCAGGTGATTCCGCTATAAAAAACCGCAATTTAATATCGTCAGCAAAAGAATATAATGCTAGTTTACTGCCTTTTTGCAATACTTTAAGGAAAACAGTTTCCGTCCGGAAACTGGTATCCCGGCTGTTACTCATATGCCCCACATCGGTATAATCTATGGAAACCGGCCCGGCATATTGACGATAGCTTTCCTGACCGTTAATACTAAAAAACCCGATCTCAGCAGGAGTAAATCTTTTTTCTTTATCTGCAATAGTTGTTTTGAAATCTACCGAGTTTGGGTTTGCATTCCATTCCTTGTAATTCACAAAGCCGCGCACAGTATCCCCTTTTAAAGTAACGATGTACCCTGGTTTATAGTTGCTTTGCGCTAAAGAAAACAATGGCAGCAGTATCAGTGCTGAAAGCGTTTTGTAAAAATATTTCATGATTTGGTTAAGGCTAAAACAAAATTCTCTGTATATAATGAACCATTAATTGAAATGACACATGATTCCAAGCTGTTCACTTAATGCATTTAAAGAACTATCATTAACAAACTGTCCCGAGGGGAAGGTGCGGGTATTTGAAAAAACTTCCCACCTATTGCCGAATTTAACACCTGCCTTAAACATAAATGAATTACTTAAACCACCAGCGATGTTATCACTATATGTATTATGGGTAATCAAAAAGCCGAAACCAGCATATATTTTCAAATCCTTAGCATGATAAAAATTATAAATGCCCGACGGAACAAAGGATATCTCTGTCAGGTCTACTGAAGCATAACTGGACTGGGTAAATAACAACTCAGCACGAAACTCCACTTTATCGGAGTTTGGTCTTGGAATAAGATTGATCCCTACCGACAAAGCAGGACGCACCGATGTGGAGGAGGGTAATCCGTATGAACTGGCCCAGGATTTTGGGGATGCTGAAAAAATATTTAATCCGGCGGTTACAAAAAAATCAGTCTTCATATGATCTGTATAATTTTTCTCATACTCAGATTTTGATATATTGTTTATCCTGCTGACTATACTCAACAAATCGCTTTTTGAATAATTTGCTTTCTGAATGAATCCTTCCAGGTCATCGTCTAACACACCATATTTATTCGCCATAGCAAATAATTGTTTCAGATAGGTGTTTTCATTTACTGTTTTGCGGTCAGAGTCGCCGTTGTTATCATAATATAACCGATACACCAATTCAACGGGTTTATAGTCAGGCTTTTCCCCGATATAGAAGCGTGTGCGGATATCATCTGAGTAAGAATAAATCGCTACATTTTTTCCTTTCTGGAGTATTTGAAGAAAAACTGTATCTATTCTAAAACTGGTGTCTCTTCCTTCTGAAAGTTTATTGATGTTTATAATATCGGTACTAATAGGGCCGGAATATTTCTCAAACGATAATCTTCCAACATTGAAAAAGGAAATATCATTAACAGTAAATTTTTGCGGATTTTTATCCTCAATCGCCGTTTTGAAATTGATTGCTGTGGGGTTTGAATCCCAATCTTTGTTGTCGATAAACCCGTGTAAGGTGTCCCCTTTTAAATTGACCACATAACCTTGTTGATAATTGCTTTGTGCATACGATAATGCAGGTAGTATAATTAGCGCAAGGAGAGCTTTGTAAAAGTGTTTCATATAATAAGGTTATTGGTTTAAAGGTTGTATGTACGAATATATCGTATTTTGGTTACAAAAAGTTGACCAAACGAATTGGAAGGAATTGATGTAACTAATTTGTTACCGGCCAGTCACCGGCGGTAATTTATAAAGTTTTTGTTGCTTAAAACTTAATAAACTTGTCTATCTGTTCATTGGTATACTTTAATGTATCGGCATTAAAAAGGTTTCCGTCGGCATCCAGTTCTTTATGGATAGAGGGGATATGTATTTTTAGAGGCATTACATGCAGGTGCATATAATTGCATATCCCGGTAAAATGATCAACCCCGCGTATATTGCCGTATTTGCCCGAAGATATTCCCACCAGGGCCGCTTTTTTTTCATAAAAACTTTCGGGAAAAGAGCAGGCATCCATAAAAACTTTTAATACGCCGGGGAAACTGCCGTTGTATTCGGGAATCACAAACAAAAACTTCTGCGTTTGGGTAACAATAGCCTGTATGGGTTCAAATGCAGCACTTCTTTGTCCGTATAGATCGGTATCGATCAGGTTTGGGGGTAATTGGGATAGTGATAATAACCCCGCTTCGATCCCTTTTTCACGAAATTTATTTTGGTAATATTGGGCCAGTTTAAGGGTCGAGCTTCCCGGGCGATTGGTTGATGATATAATGGTGACCATTAGGATTATTGATTTATTGAATTATTGAATCAGTGAGTTTAAATTTGATTTTATGAACTAATGATTTGAATAACAACTCATTCAATAATTCAATTATTCTCTAATTCAATAATTGCTTTTTGTTTGTAAGTTACCGTAAGCTGTGGATTTCCGAATTGTTTAAATATGTATCTTTAGCCCGGTAAAATACCTTTGCGAAAATAGATAATTCTGCATTCATTTTCCCCTGGTACAAAACCTATACCTGTAATAAAAATTGGAACATATAGAATGAGTAAAATTATTGCTTTAGCCAACCAGAAAGGTGGCGTAGGAAAAACTACATCATCTATAAACCTGGCTGCAAGTTTGGCGGTTTTGGAATATAAAACCTTATTAGTTGATGCCGACCCACAGGCCAATTCAACATCAGGCATAGGATACGATCCACGCACGATCAAAAACAGCGTTTACGAATGCATCATCAATGACATTGATCCGCATGAGGCTATTCAGAAAACGGAGACACCAAATCTTGACCTGCTACCGGCACATATTGACCTGGTAGGGGCTGAGATAGAAATGATCAATCTTGCCGACCGCGAGTACAAAATGAAATCGGTGCTGAACAGTATCCGCGAGGAATATGATTTTATCATCATCGACTGCTCTCCGTCATTAGGCCTCATTACGATCAACGCCTTAACAGCAGCTGATTCGGTGATCATCCCTGTACAATGTGAATATTTTGCCCTGGAAGGTTTAGGAAAACTTTTAAATACCATAAAGATCGTTCAAACCCGCTTAAATACCGCCCTGCAGATAGAAGGTATATTACTGACCATGTACGATGTAAGACTGCGTTTATCAAACCAGGTGGTTGAGGAGGTGCGCAATCATTTTGAGGAAATGGTTTTTGATACCATCATACAGCGCAATACCCGGTTAAGCGAAGCACCCAGCTTCGGGATGTCGGTAATTATGCATGATGCCAATTGCAAAGGGGCTATTAATTATCTCAACCTGGCGCGCGAAATAGTTCAAAAAAATGGAATGCTAAAAGGTGAAACCGTAGCGACAACAGAAACAATATAACAAATGAGTGCAGAGAAGAGAAATGCTTTGGGGAGAGGATTAAGTGCCCTGCTAAATGATTCTGTAAACGTAATACCAAATAAAAACGAGGCGATATCAGGCTCCGAGGCAGATGCGATAGGCTCTGTTAACGAGATCAAAATAAGCGAGATAGAAGTTAATCCTTTTCAGCCGCGTACCGATTTTGACCAGGATGCCCTGGCAGAACTGGCGGATTCCATTAAATTACAAGGTCTTATCCAGCCAATCACCGTTCGTCGTGTAACTTCACACAAGTACCAGCTGATATCTGGTGAGCGTCGCCTGCGTGCTTCAAAACTGGCAGGGTTAACACAAATACCTGCCTACGTACGCACCGCTAATGACCAGCAGATGCTGGAAATGGCACTGATAGAAAATATTCAGCGCGAAAATCTGAATGCCATAGAGGTAGCCCTGAGCTTTCAGCGGATGATAGATGAGTGCGACCTGAAGCAGGAAGAACTGGGTGAACGTGTGAGCAAAAATCGCTCGACTGTGACCAATTATTTGCGTTTATTAAAACTGCCGCCAACCGTGCAGGCTTCTATCCGCGACGGGCAGATCAGCATGGGGCACGCACGCGCACTGATAACTGTAGACGATTCCACTAAGCAACTATACATCCATAAACAGATCATCCAGCAGGGATTATCTGTTAGAAAAGTAGAGGAACTGGTGCGCGACCTACAAAGATCGCCGATAAAAAAAGAAGGCAAGCAACCGGAGCCCTTATCCTTCCAGGTGCAAAAGATCCAGGACGACCTGGCATCAAAGTTCAGCACAAAAGTCAAACTGAAGATAAGCAGCCAGGGCAAAGGCGCCATTGAGATACCCTTTTTATCGGAAGACGATCTTAACCGCATCCTCGAAATGCTGGATTGGTAAACGGTATAAATTAGCCCCAACTATATATTAATCAAATTTAAAGCAAATCATAGCCTCCCCTAACCTCAAATTCTTTTTAGTTATAAATAAAATAACTACTTATGTACAATAACATCGTTTGAATTTAAGTTAGGTTACAATGTATAAATGTTTGCTTTTTATTTGTTTGGTAATTGGGTTAGGTTTAACTGCAAAGGCACAAACGCCGGACACTGTTGCCGTAAAAAGCAAAACGGACAGCCTGAACCGCAAACGCGATTCCGTTACCTCCAAACCTTATAAACCCAAAATAACAAAGGAAAAAGTTTATCATCCCGATACGCTGCACGATCCGCATAAGGCTGTTATGCGGTCGCTAATGATACCCGGCTGGGGGCAGATATACAACCATAGCTGGTGGAAAGTACCCTTTATTTATGCAGGGTTAGGTTTGCTGGGCGATGTAGTGGTATTTAATCAGCATTATTATAAGATATTTTTGAAAGAAGCCCAATTGAGGGAAAAAGGAATAACCACAGGGCGTAATCCCGACCTGGCACAGGTGCAGGATGCTGATGTGATCAGTTACACTGATCTTTACCGGCGTAACAGGGACCTCGGGATATTAGGCATAGCCGGTGCCTGGGGTATCCAGATGGTAGAGGCTTATGTAAATGCCAAATTTATCAGGAGCTACACTATGGATAATAACCTGTCCTTTAAAATTACACCGGGCACCATAGGGCAACCCGTTTATGCTTTTAATAGCAATACCACACTTATTCCGGCTGTAACACTTACTTTTACATTCAGGTAGGTCTTCTAAATATCTCTTGGGGGAAGACTTTAACAGAATAAATTTATCTTTACGCTCCAACATTTATCAGGATAATGAATATTGCATTATTAGGTTACGGCAAAATGGGTAAGATCATCGAAAAGATAGCCACCGACCGTAAACATAACATCGTATTAAAAATTGATTACGATAACCAGCACGACCTTACTGCCGAAAATTTAAAAAAAGCCGATGCCATTATTGAATTTACTACACCAGGATCGGTATTGAGCAATGTACAGCATTGCTTTGATGCCGGCGTACCTGTAGTGGTAGGCACCACAGGATGGTACGAGCACCTGAACGAGGTAAAGGAGAAATGCACAGGCGGCGGTCATACTTTATTATACGCCTCCAATTTCAGTATCGGGGTGAATATCTTTTTCCATATCAACCGCCAGTTAGCCAAGCTGATGAACAATTATCCTTATTATGATGTACAGGTAGAAGAGATACATCATGTACAAAAAGTTGATTCACCAAGCGGTACCGGGATCACTATTGCTGAAGGGATCATCGAAAACCTGGACAGCAAAAAGGAATGGGTAAATGTGCTGACCTCGGAAGGTAATGATGCAGATGACAGCAATATTAAAAATGATCAGTTGCTGATCGAGTCATTCCGCATTGACAGTGTACCGGGTACGCACACCGTGATCTATGATTCGGAAGTGGACAGCATTGAATTTAAACATACCGCCCATAACCGCAACGGTTTTGCATTAGGCGCAGTTCTGGCTGCCGAATGGGTACATAACAAAAAAGGATTTTTCTCTGTTGAGCAAATGTTCGATTTTGGCAAGTAGATACATTGTGTTTTTTTAGATAAATTTGTAAGAGTGTTTACAACTGAGTAGTAGAGAAAACTTTAGAAATATGCTTACAGTACATCCGCAATATATCAAAGATACCGCAGGTAAAAATCTGGTTATTCTTCCTCAAAATGAGTTTGACAGCATCATGGAAGAACTCGAAGATATTGAAGATATCCGTATTTATGACGAAGCAAAAAAGAATGATACCGGCGAACGAATACCAATGGAAGACGCCTTTAAAATAATTGAGGATAACCGGAAAAACAATGCTTAAATGGCTTACCGTTTAAATTTTAGTAAACAAGCCCTTAAAGAGTTAGGAAAAATCAATGACCCTTTTTATTCCCACATCAAACAAGCTATTTCTGACCTTACTGAAAATCCGCGTCCGCCTGGTTACAAAAAATTAAAAGGCAGGGATGGTTACAGGATCCGTATCGGTAACTACCGGGTTATTTATGATATTTTTGATACCATATTGGTAGTAGATGTTATCGCCCTGGGCCATAGAAAAGATATTTATGAATAAACATCATACCTTGCAGGGCATAGCATCTATTTTGATGGTCAGGATTGATTTTTACTTGAATAACATAATTTAATATTTAAAAACACAGCATAGTGAACATAGTTGAATTTGTAATTTTCTTTGTAATCCTAATTATATTTCCATATATCGGTTTATGGAAATTATTTGAAAAAGCAGGCCAGGCTGGCTGGCAGGCCATCATCCCTATTTACAATGCTTATGTAATGATCAAGCTAAGCGGCAGACCTGCCTGGTGGATCATATTGGTTTTTATACCAGCAATTAACATACTCATCCTGATAGGCATCACCATCGATTTCCTGAAATCATTTGGAAAATTTTCATTGCGCGAACAAGCCGCCGGAGTTTTACTGCCTTTTATCTATCTGCCTAAATGGGGGTATGATAAGGAAACAAAATACCTTGGCCCATCTGTAAGTCTGGAGTTCAAAGAGAAATATAAAAAGAACTTAAAAAAATCTACTTCACGCGAGTGGACCGAAGCCATCATTTTTGCAGTGCTCGCTGCAACACTGATCCGCACATTCTTTATTGAAGCTTATACCATACCGACCCCATCAATGGAGCGGTCGTTACTGGTAGGTGATTTCCTTTTCGTGAGCAAGATCAATTATGGTCCGCGTTTACCTGAAACTCCGCTGGCATTTCCACTTGCCCATAACACAATGCCGCTGATCAATACAAAATCTTATACTGATCTGATCGAACTGCCCTATTACCGCTTTCCGGGCTTGAGCGATATTAAAAAAGGCGATGTAGTGGTTTTTAATTATCCGATGGAAGCAGATTCGCCGCTGTACCGGCCGGTGGATAAACGTGAAAATTATATCAAACGCTGCCAGGGAACGCCAGGTGATACTTTAAGCGTGGTGGATGCGCAAGTATATGTAAATGGCAAAGCAGCACCCAATCCGCCAGGTGAACAAACTGACTACAGCTACACCACCACGGGGATGAATTTAAATCCGCAAGTAAAAGAGGACCTGAAGATATCTGATTACGGCAATGTCAATTATTCGACAATGACCAAGGAGTCCGCCAATACTTTAAAAGGATATTCCAATATCAAATCGGTTAGTCAGAATATAGCGCTAAAAGGGGTATCGGACCCGAATAACCCGGTTTTTCCTAATAAATACCCGATCAATGTATTGCAAAGCAAACAGCTACCGGATTACAAATGGAACGTGGATAATTTCGGACCTATCATCATTCCTAAAAAAGGGTGGACAGTAAAGTTGGATAATATGACCTTTCCGCTTTATGAGCGCGCAATTGAAGTGTATGAGGGCAACAAAGTGCAATTAGCAGGTAATGATATCCTGATCAACGGCAAAAAAACCGATACCTATACCTTTAAAATGAATTATTACTGGATGATGGGTGACAATCGCCATGATTCTGAGGACTCCCGTTTCTGGGGTTTTGTACCCGAGGATCATATTGTAGGTAAAGCGCTGTTCATCTGGATGAGCTTTGATGATAACGCTTCTTTTTTCAATAAGATCAGGTGGAGCAGGCTTTTTAAGGGGATTGATTGATGAGCAGATGTGCAGATAATGTTTAACCATCAAAAAGTATCATTTTGAATATTGTTGAATTTGCCCTTGCCTTTATTCTGCTCGTTATACTGCCAGTAGCCGGATTGTATAAACTGTTTGAAAAGGCCGGTGAACAGGGATGGAAAGCTATCGTCCCAATCTTCAATTGGTATCTAATGCTCAAATTAAGCGGCAAATCTGCATTGTGGGTATTGTTGATGCTGATACCTGGTCTCAATATTTTAATTGGAATAGGAATTACCGTCGATTTTGTCAAATCTTATGGCAAATTCAGACTGCGTGAGCAGTTTGCAGCAGTAGTGTTAGCATTTATCTATCTGCCCAAGTGGGGATTTGATAAGGAAACGAAATACTTAGGCCCGTCAGCAAGTGAAGATTTCAGGGACAGGTATGAAAAGTCGCTCAGAAAGTCATCCGGCCGTGAATGGACCGAGGCCATTATTTTTGCCGTTGTCGCTGCTACGATTATTCGTACATTTTTTATCGAGGCCTATGTGATTCCCAGCGGGTCAATGGAAAGTACGCTCTTAGTAGGCGATTATTTATTTGTAAGCAAAGTAAACTATGGCGCCCGCTTTCCGATAACACCCATTTCGTTTCCTTTTGCACAAAACACCATGCCCCTTACCGGAACCAAATCGTATTCGGATATCATCAAATTACCTTATTTCCGTTTGCCCGGTTTTAGCGATGTGAAAAGAGGGGATGTTGTGGTTTTTAATTACCCTATGCAATCTGATTCGCCTTATTACAGGCCTGTTGACAAAGAAGATAATTACATCAAACGCTGCCAGGGCATACCGGGCGATACTTTATCTATTGTGAATGCACAGGTATATGTAAACGGGAAGGCGATGCCTAACCCACCGCAGGGCGAACCCTCCTATATGGTGCATACAGATGGCAAAGCTATTGATCAGCAGATCATCAATGATCTGCATATTTTCCAGGCCAGGCAGTTCACCCCGACCGATTTTGAATTGATCATGACGCGACAATCAGCAGCTTCTTTAAGGAAGTATCCGAATATCCAGTCCGTTACCGAATATTTTGAACAAAAGGACACTTTTAATCCGGAAGAATTTCCGCATGACCCGCATCTGAAATGGAATGTTGATAACTACGGGCCTATTATTATTCCAAAGGCCGGATGGACAGTAACGTTGAATAAGTTTACCTTCCCGGTTTACCGTCGTGCCATACAGGTTTATGAAAATAATAAACTGGATATAGATGGCAATGACATTGTGATCAATGGTAAAAAGACAACTACCTATACTTTTAAACAAAACTATTACTGGATGATGGGCGATAACCGCCACAACTCAGAAGACTCCCGATTCTGGGGTTTTGTGCCGGAGGATCATATTGTAGGTAAAGCGTTGTTCATCTGGATGAGCAGTGATTCAAGCGCTAATTTTTTGCATTCTATTCGATGGAACAGGATATTTAAAGGGATAAATTGATTTCGGGAATTGGCCCCATTGTCATTCTGAACGAAAGTGAAGAATCTTCTTCAATATATACGGCGAAGATGCAGAGTGAAGAAGATGTTTCGCTACCGCTCAACATGACAGAATGGAGAGAACGCTAATTACTCAATTGTTCCACGCCAAACCTTTTCGCCAATTCATTCAAATCTTTCACCACAGCGTCTACCAGGGGAATTCCATTTACTTTTCTGTTCGCTTCCGCCTCTATTTCCGGCTCACCGGGAATGATTACTTTTTGAGCAGGATCGATTGTTGCAGATGATTTAAAACGTTCGATCCAGTTATCCATATGTGATTTAAATTCATCAACCGGGCGGAAGCCGTCTACACGCATAGCTCCTACGAAATGCCCTATCCCCGACCCTACCGGGTTAGTCGGCGGGTCTAAGAAAGCCACAAACGGCGGTACCCAGGGACCGTAATTAGCCCCTGACAATACCGCTGAAAGGATATCTACTGTAGCACCCAGCCCAAAACCTTTATGGCTGCCATGTTCGGCGTCACTGCCTAAAGGCAATAAAGCCCCGCCTGTTTTCAATGCATGAGGGTCAGTTGTGCTATTTCCCTGTTTGTCCTGTATCCAGCCCCGGGGCACCTGTTTACCTAAACGCTGGGCTATCTCCAGTTTACCGTTCGCAGCTGCCGAGGTCGCCATATCTACGATGACAGGAGGATACTTACCTGCCGGGAATGCGTAGCACATAGGGTTGGTACCCAATAAACGTTCACTGGAATAGGTTGGTGAAACCAGCGGACTGGCGTTGGTCATGGCAAAACCGATCATATCTTTTTCGACGGCCATTAATGCATGATAGCCTGCGATACCAAAGTGATTGGAGTTGCGCACAGATACCCAACCCGAACCATATTGCTCCGCCTTTTCCATCGCTACTTTCATAGCGAATGGCGCGACTATCAATCCAAGTCCTGCATCACCATCGACGGTCGCAGTAGTAGCAGTTTGATGGACGATCCTGATATCAGGGTTGGTATTAATACGTTTCTTTTCCCATAAACGCACGTATCCTGTTAGCCTGGCAACACCGTGCGAATCAATTCCACGCAAGTCTGATTTCAGCAACACATCCGCTGCAAGCCGGGAATGTTCCGCATTGCAGCCCATTGATGTAAAAATGTTTTCGGTAAATGTCCGTAGCGCAGATTCAGAGATAAGCATAGCGGCAAATATAGAATTGCTGTCTAAAAGTTACTGCATGATACTGTAATTATGGTACTGAAAATATGAGAAGTTAATTTAGTTGATTGAGAGAATGGTTGATTAAGTTCTTATAGATTCAAACTAATCAACTTACTACAACTCAATAAACTTATTCAACTATCTATTATCCAACCGCTTTAATATTTCCAATCCTTCGTCCCATTGACCATATCCTGAATTTACATTGATATGTCCAGCCTCGCCGATATTGATAAATTCACTACCCCAGGCATCGGCGAACTGTATTGATCTATCAAGTGTCGCAAAATGATCATTTGTGCTGGCGATCAATATAGAAGGGAAAGGTAATTTCATTAAAGGCATCGGTGCAAAGCCTGTTGCGCCTGATGGGAATGTTTCAGCGTCCGGATCGGCCGGGGCTACCAATAAAGCTCCTTTCATCCTGATCTGATATTGCTGCACCCAGTAAAGCATGGCAGCACATACGGCACTATGACCAACCAGTATCAAATCTTGCGGATCGTGTTTGGACACTTCTTCATGAATATTAGCTACCCAGTCCGCACGAACAGGTGTTTCCCAGTCTTTTTGTTCAACACGAATAAAGCCATATTCCTTTTCCCATAAAGATTGCCAATGCTGCGGGCCGGAGCCTCCAATGCCGGGAAGAGTGAGGATAGTTGAACTGAAGATCATTTTTCTGTTAGAACAGTAAACTTAAAATCCAGCGGCTCAAAATTGCAGATAAGCTCCTCGATGAAATGCTGTCCCCATTTAACGTAGAACAGGCCAAAGTTTTCATTTCGTTCCTGCAGGCTGTCTTTAGGGAAAAGCTCAGCTTTGATTTGGTCTATCTGCTCCAAACGGGTATGGTAGTTTTTCTTTTCGGCCTTGATCAGTTTCTTTTCAAGATTGTTGATGGCATGTTCCAGTCTTGCCTCTACTGCATTGGTTGACTGGGCAAGGGTTGGGTCAATTTTGAAAGAGCGTTTTCTCAGGTCGGCGAAAATTGCCTGCAGCTGCTTCCACTCATCTCTTAATGACAACTCGTGATCGCTGTGCTTTTTTATCCAGCTGGTTTTAATGGCTTCGGCACTTTTGAAAATTTCGGCGGTGCTCAATTCCATCCGGGCAATTTTTGATGCTGATTGTTTAGGGATGATCAAACCGGAATTACGCAATATCAGTATCGGGAAATCGATCTTATAATGTTCAAAATTCGATTTCAGTTCCATCCAGTATACCACTTCGGCACCGCCGCCTACATAGGCGATATTGGGTAAAATACATTCCTGGTACAAGGGCCGCATTACTACATTCGGACTAAAATGTTCCGGAGAGCTATGGATCTCTTTTTGTAATTCTTCTTTGGTAAAACTGATTTCTGTATTCAGTACCTTATAAACATTATCCTCAAAAACGATACGTTCGCGCAGTCCATCACATAAATAGAAAAAGTTGATCTCGCGGGGATTAACCTGGATATGAACATGCAGTTTTTCCAGTTCCTTATTGGTCGCCTCGATATTTTTGAAACTGTGCTGTTCAATGATATCCCGCTCCATGATAGGGGCAAATTGCTTTTTCAGCTCGTGGTCATCCGCATCAATAACGACAAGACCATATTGACCGAATAAAGCATTTACTAAATAACGTGTCGCATCCGCCAGTTTGTCGAATTTGGCATAAGCCGTTTCAACGATCTCAGCCAGCTCGTTTGCATGATGATCCAACCCTAAAACACCTTTATACTGGTTAAGCGCCTGGCGCATAGTATCAGGATTGATACGGCCGGTAGCACCCGAAGCCTCGTACCACCAATGTACTTTTTTACCTCCTATATTGGTATAATTGATCTCGGCAAAATCATGATCTTCTGACGCCATCCAGTAAACAGGCACAAAGTTTTTATCCTGAAATTTCTCCTTTAGCTGCCTTGACAGCTTAATAACCGTAACGATCTTATAAATGAAATACAGCGGGCCTGCAAAAATATTAAGCTGATGGCCGGTTGTAATGGTATAAGTATTATCTGATTTGAGTAATGCAATATTATCTTGAACCTGTTGCGAATGATGAGTGGAGAGTTGTGCAATAGCCTTGTATTGACTGATCAATACTTTTTCTAAAGTATCGCGGTTCCCGGTAACTTTTTTATTCTTGAGCAACGCAGCGAAACCCTTCATATCCGGTCGCTGACCATAAAAAGGCCTTAATTCAGGCTTATCTTCCAGGTAATCAGTAACCGTGTGCGAAAAAAATCCGGTCTCTTTATAGTCTATACAAGCGGCGTCCATGTTTCAATTTCGGAATTTGGATTCTCGATTTCGGATTTAAATATTACAAACTATTTCGTAATATCCCCGAAATTAGATTTTAAAATCCGAAAACAAATACCGCCCGACTAAAATCCGGTTATTTTACAATTTGTCCATAAAGGTCAAAGTCTTCCGCGCTGTTTATTTTGACGTTTACAAAGCTGCCAACAGTCACATAATTCTTAGCGGCATCAATTAAAACCTCGTTATCAACTTCGGGCGAATCAAATTCGGTACGACCTACAAAATAGTTCCCGTCTTTTTTATCGATCAGTACTTTATAGGTATGATCAATTTTTTCCTGGTTCTTTTCAAATGAAATGCCCTGCTGAATTTCCATGATGATATCGGCACGTTCCTGTTTTACTTCATCAGGTACATCATCAACCAGCGAATGAGCATGTGTTTTTTCTTCGTGCGAATAGGTGAAGCAGCCCAAACGATCAAACCGGGTTTCTTCCACCCATTGCTGCATTTCTTCGAAATCCTGTTCGGTTTCCCCGGGATAGCCTGTGATGAGCGTGGTACGCATTGCGATACCGGGCACTTTATCGCGGATGGCATTTACCAGGTCGATGGTTTTTTGTTTGGTGGTTCCGCGGCGCATAGATTTCAGCATATTATCGCTGATATGCTGCAGCGGCATATCCATGTATTTACAGATATTTTCGCGCTCATTCATCACGTCCAGTATTTCCATCGGGAAACCTGAGGGATAGGCATATTGTAAACGTATCCATTCTACCCCGTTCACATCCGACAAACGGCGAAGCAGTTCGTCCAGGTTACGTTTGCCGTAAAGATCGAGGCCATAATAGGTCAGATCCTGTGCGATCAGTATCAGTTCTTTAGTGCCGTTTTTAACTAAATGTTGTGCTTCCTTCACCAATTCTTCCATCGGCTTGGTTACATGCTGACCGCGCATTAAAGGGATTGCGCAGAAAGAACACGGACGGTTACAGCCTTCGGCAATTTTGAAATAAGCAAAATGCGAGGGGGTTGTCAGCAAACGCTCGCCTATCAGTTCGTGGCGGTAGTTAGCGCCTAATGTGCTCAGTAAATTTGGAAGGTCATTGGTGCCGAACCAGGAGTCAACATTAGCAATCTCTGCTTCCAGTTCGGGCTTATAACGTTCGGACAAGCAACCGGTAACGATCACCTTCCCTATTTTACCCTGTTCCTTCAGCTCACTGTATTGCAGGATAGTATCTATAGATTCCTGCTTGGCATTATCAATAAACCCGCAGGTGTTGATCACGATGATATCATCGTTACGCACCTGTTCAGCCTCATGTACCACATCAAACCGGTTGCCTTTTAGCTGACCCATCAATACTTCTGAATCATGGATATTCTTAGAGCAACCTAAGGTGACCACGTTTACACGTGGTTTAGTTATTTCTACTGGTTTTTCTATTGATTTTGTCCGCATTATCTTATCCCACTTGTCATTTCGAACGAGGTACGAGGAGAAATCTTGTACAGTTTGCCTGTTGAAGAAGATTCTTCGCTATCGCTCAGAATGACAATTCTTTATAATATTTTCTATTGTTTAAACAATGAATCTACAAATGCCTTGCGATCAAACAATTGCAAGTGATCCATCCCTTCGCCAACACCTATGTATTTCACCGGTATCCTGAACTGATCTGATATACCGATCACTACACCGCCTTTGGCCGTGCCGTCTAATTTTGTTAATGCCAAAGCATTTACGGCAGTAGCTTCGGTAAACTGCTTGCATTGTTCAATGGCGTTTTGCCCGGTTGAAGCATCCAGTACCAGCAATATCTCGTGGGGTGCGCCGGGCACCACTTTTTCCATTACATTTTTGATCTTAGTCAGCTCGTTCATCAAACCAACCTTGTTATGCAAACGGCCTGCAGTATCAATGATGGCTACGTCATCACCATTAGCAACGGCCGAACGCAGGGTGTCAAAAGCTACAGATGCCGGGTCGGAACCCATGGCCTGCGCCACTACTTTTACCCCGACGCGCTCTCCCCACAATTGTATCTG
The DNA here is from genome assembly GCA_048498695.1 of Bacteroidota bacterium. GTDB lineage: Bacteria > Bacteroidota > Bacteroidia > Sphingobacteriales > Sphingobacteriaceae > Mucilaginibacter. The sequence goes on along the minus strand of JBEHXM010000027.1, from coordinate 10,140 downwards.
GTCCACTGCCGCTGCACGGAAAGTATCGGCTGCTCCGATAACTACTTTGTTCCCGGCCTGCTTTAGCTTATGTGCCAGCTTGCCAATGGTGGTGGTCTTACCCACACCATTTACACCCACTACCATTATAACATAGGGTTTGTGGTTACCGTATTCAAAATTGGTAAAATCGTTGCTGTTGTTTTCGGCTAATAATTGCTGGATCTCATCGCGGAGCAGACTATTGAGTTCGGATGTGTTTACATATTTATCGCGGGCCACGCGGTCCTGTATGCGTTTGATGATCTTTAAGGTAGTGCTTACGCCGACATCTGAAGTTACCAATACTTCTTCCAGGTCGTCCAGCACATCGTCATCAACGGTTGATTTGCCTGCGACTACCTTGGTGATCTTTGAAAAAAAGTTGTCCTTTGTTTTTTCTAAACCGGTATCCAGCGCCTGCTGTTCCTGCGGCGTGCTTTCTTTCTTTTTAAAAAAATCAAATAATCCCATAATTAATGTGCAGATGTCGTTAATGTGCAAATATGCGGATTTGCAAATGTGCGGATGTAAAGTTGTGCATACAAATCAATCTGTTCATTTTATTTGGCCTCATCTGCATATTTGCAGATCAGCACATTCAATAAAAAAAGCCCTCTCGTTATCTACAAGACGGCTTTAAAAATATCTTTCAAAACTAATTACTGACCTTTAGAAGCGTTGATCGCATCCTTAACGTGGTCGTTATGTACGATAACTTCTTTAAATGAGTAAGCACCGGTTTTTTGTGATTTCACCATGGTGATCACCTTTGAATATTCTTTGCCTTTACCTGTCTTTAGGGTTGCAATCTGTTTCTTTGCCATCTCTTATTATTTATTGAATTAGCGAATTAGTGATTTATTGATTTTGAAAACTCAATCAACCAATCAACTTAATCAACTTATTTTATTTCCTTATGAACGGTTACTTTTCTTAAAACCGGGTTGAATTTTTTCAATTCCAGTCTTTCAGTTGTATTTTTCTTGTTCTTGGTAGTAATATAACGAGACATGCCTGGCTGTCCGCTTTCTTTATGCTCGGTGCACTCTAATATTACCTGAACCCTGTTGCCTTTTTTTGCCATCTTCTTATTAATTATTGATTTATTGACTTATTGATTTATTGATTGAACTTAATCAACCAATCAACTCAATCAACCAATTAAATGTATCCTTTTTTAACAAACTTGTTGATACAAGCGGTTATACCATTTTTGCTGATCGTTTTTACAGCAGAAGTAGATACTTTTAAAGTGATCCACTTATCTTCTTCAGGAATATAAAACTTCTTCAGCTTTAAATTTGGGTGAAACCTGCGTTTAGTTTTAACATTTGAGTTAGAAACGTTATTACCAACCAGTGAACCTTTTCCTGTTAAATCACAAATTCTTGACATGACAATCGATTTAATTCAATCCCTTTTCTTAAAAGAGTTTGCAAATATCAGGATTTTAAGTCGAATATTCAACAGTGATTTTAAAATATTTTGAAAAAGATTTGCCAGGCTCAAAAGCTATCTGCTTTGAACAGATAGATTGTTATAAAATCATTAAATTATTCAGATTAATAAGATTGATTTAGTCGATTAAACAGAAAATTACTAATTTTCACCCACCAATTAGCTATCGAGAATATTCTGCTGTGCTTAGTGAAACAATACCCGCATTAAGTAACAAAACATATTATCATTAAAATCATGAGCATGAAGATCACTTCCTTTGACGATTACCGGGAAACTTACAAAAAAAGCGTTGAACAGCCTGAAGAATTTTGGGCGGATATTGCTTCAAACTTTCAATGGCGCAAGCCCTGGGACAAAGTACTGGAATGGAATTTTACCGAACCGAATATCAAATGGTTCCAGGGGGCAAAACTGAATATCACAGAGAACTGTCTCGACCGCCATTTGGAGAAACTGGGCGATAAGCCTGCCATTATCTGGGAACCAAATGACCCGGCAGAGGATCACCGCGTTTTAACGTACCGTCAACTGCATGATAAAGTTTGCCAGTTTGCCAATGTGCTAAAGAACAATGGCGCGCGCAAAGGCGACCGTATTTGTATCTACATGCCCATGGTGCCCGAATTGGCGATAGCCGTACTGGCCTGCGCACGTATCGGGGCGATACATTCTGTAGTATTTGGTGGTTTTTCGGCACAATCAATTGCTGACAGGATTAAGGACGCTACCTGCAATATTGTGATCACCGCTGATGGCGGGTTCAGGGGAACAAAGGAGATCCCGCTAAAAAATATTATTGATGATGCGCTGGTACAATGCCCATCCATTAAAAAGGTGATCGTACTGACACGCAGCCGCACGCCGATATCCATGCTGAAAGGACGTGATGTATGGTGGGAAGATGAGGTTAAAAAAGTAGAAACCCAGGGCAATGTGCCCTGCCCGGCAGAGGAAATGGATGCCGAGGATATGCTTTTCATCCTATACACTTCCGGCTCAACCGGCAAACCTAAAGGTGTGGTGCATACCTGCGGCGGCTACATGGTATATACAGGCTATACCTTTGCCAACGTATTCCAGTACAATCCGGGCGAGGTCTATTTTTGTACCGCCGATATTGGCTGGATAACCGGTCACTCCTATATTGTATACGGTCCGCTGTCACAGGGTGCTACTTCGTTTATGTTCGAGGGGATACCAACCTGGCCAAATCCGGGTCGTTTTTGGGAAATAGTAGAGAAATACAAGGTTAATATATTATATACCGCCCCTACCGCCATCCGCTCATTGATGAGCTTTGGCACTGATGTAGTAAAAAACAAAGATCTGAGCTCATTAACAAAATTGGGTTCAGTAGGCGAACCTATCAACGAGGAAGCATGGCATTGGTTTGATGAGAACGTCGGTCACAAAAAATGCCCGATTGTAGATACCTGGTGGCAAACCGAAACGGGAGGTATCATGATATCGCCGATAGCCGGGGTTACCAAAACCAAGCCTACTTTTGCCACATTGCCGCTCCCGGGCGTTCAGCCGGTTTTGGTGGATGAGCATGGCCAGGAAGTGGAAGGAAATGGCGTGAGCGGATTCTTATGTATTAAATTCCCATGGCCGGGCATGCTGCGCACTACTTATGGCGATCACGAACGCTGCCGTCAAACTTATTTCTCGGCCTACAAAGGAAAATATTTTACCGGCGATGGTTGTCTGCGCGACGAGGAAGGTTATTATCGCATTACAGGCCGGGTGGATGATGTGCTGAATGTATCCGGTCACCGCATTGGCACCGCCGAGGTGGAGAACGCCATTAATATGCACAGCAGTGTGGTAGAATCTGCAGTGGTGGGTTACCCGCATGACATTAAAGGTCAGGGCGTTTACGCTTTTGTAGTATGCCCCAATAAGCATGAGGACGATGAATTGACCCGCAAGGATATTATGATGACGGTTACCCGCATCATCGGCGCCATTGCCAAACCGGATAAAGTGCAGTTTGTAAGCGGACTACCCAAAACCCGTTCGGGCAAGATCATGCGCCGTATTTTGCGTAAGATAGCAGAAGGCGATACCTCTAATTTAGGAGATACCACTACCCTGCTTGATCCTGCGGTGGTGGAAGAAATTAAGGCAGGAGCTTTATAGAGAATCAAGAGGCAGGAGTCGGGAATCAGGATTTGTTGTCTGGTTCTTGACTCCTGACCCTGATTGATGCTTTGCGAAAACAGGACTATTAGAAGGGTATGTAACGATGCAAATATTTTGGTGTCTATTACCTATCAATCCTGGTCACGATTTATGTTAATCTCAAACCCGCCTTCAGCACTTGTCCCCGAAAGGCCAAAAAGCAAGGTCGTTTATATCGATCATCTTAAAATATTGCTTACCGTACTGGTAATTCTGCACCATACTTTCATCACTTACGGTGCTCCGGGCGGATGGTATTATACACAGAAGACGACTAATGCCGGGGCGCTTATACCTATGACGATGTTTGTGGCGGTGAACCAGGCCTTTTTTATGGGGTTTTTCTTTTTCCTGTCGGCACTATTTGTTCCCTCATCCTATAATAAAAAAGGCGCGGCACGTTTTGTTACCGACCGGCTGATAAGGTTAGGAATACCTTTGGTATTTTACTCGTTCATCCTGTCGCCGGCAATGAATTACCTGGTTTATTATTTTGGCTACGATCATCATATTACTCTTGCACAATTCCTTGGTGGGTATGACGACTGGATAGATTTTGGGGTATTATGGTTTGTAGTGGCCCTGCTGTTGTTTACCTTATTATATGTACTATGGAGGAAAACCTTCAAAGATCAGTTATGGGCTAAATGGCCAACGCCATCAATAAGCAGAATTATTTTATTTGCTACAGGCCTGGGTGCGTTTAGTTTCCTGGTAAGAATAATTTTCCCCATCGGTTGGGTTTTGAAGCCGGTAGGTTTCCAGTTAGGGCATTTCCCGCAATATATTGTTCTTTTTGTCATGGGGCTGATCGCATCGCAAAGCAACTGGCTTGATTCGCTTGACCTTAAAAAAGGCAAAATAATGACCTGGATAGCTGCCTGCACTGTAATCATTATTTTCCCGCTTTTTTATGTGCTGTTAACGTGGGTAAAATTTCCGTCGAGCTATTTTAGCGGCGGGCTCCACTGGCCATCTTTGTTATATGCCTTATGGGAACAGTTAACAGGCTTAACCGCCATAACCGCCCTGCTTTGCATTGGCAAACATTACTGGAATAAACCTTCAGTATTTTTGAACAAGTTGTCGCGAAGTGCTTTTGCTGTGTATATTTTTCACCCGCTGATAATCATTTCACTTTCATTAGCAGCAAAGGATTGGAATATCGACCCGGCATTAAAGCTTTTAGCGATAGCTCCCTTTGCTGTTGTACTTAGCTTTGCATTAGGTTTAGTAATTGTGTTGGTACCCGGTGTGAGGAGAATTATTTAACAGATCAACTTTAGCATCTGTTAAATATGACTAATTTTGACGCAATGAAATCTACCAAACCCACCATATTAGTTGTAAACGACGACGGCATTACCGCTCCCGGTATTAAGGTGCTGATGGACGTGATGAAAGAAATAGGCAACGTTGTAGTGGTTGCTCCCGACAGCCCGCAATCGGGCATGGGACATGCGATTACCATTGGCAGTCCTTTGCGACTGGATAAGGTGGATATTTACGAGGATATTGAAAGTTACAGCTGTTCGGGCACGCCGGTTGATTGTGTTAAACTGGCAGTAAACAAAGTACTCAAAGGCAAAAAGCCCGATCTATGCGTTTCGGGTATTAATCATGGGTTGAATAACTCTATTAATATCCTGTATTCAGGCACTATGTCGGCGGCAGTGGAGGGGGCTATCGAAAGCATTCCTTCTATCGGTTTTTCATTAGATGATTATACTTTGCAGGCCGATTTTAGTCATTGCCGCAAATATGTAAAAGAAATAGCCTTACAGGTTTTACAAAACGGATTGCCCGCCTCTACCCTGCTCAATGTTAATTTCCCGAACGGACCACATATTAAAGGAATCAAAATATGCCGCCAGGCCAATGCCAAATGGGCCGAAGAATTTGATGAGCGGATGGACCCGCACAAACGCCCGTATTATTGGCTGACCGGGGTTTTTCAACTGAATGATACCGGTGAGGAAACCGACGTATGGGCGTTAGATAATAACTATGTTTCGGTAGTTCCTGTGCAGTTTGATATGACCGCACACCACGCCATACCTTTGATCAATAACTGGAAGTTTAATATCTGAAGGTAATGAAATACTACCTGGTAGCCGGCGAGGCCTCCGGCGATCTGCACGGGGCTAATTTGATGAAAGCCTTAAAGGAAAAAGACCCGCGGGCTGAGTTCCGCTTTTTTGGCGGCGACCTGATGCTGGCCGAGGGTGGTGAACTGGCAAAGCACTATTCCGAAATGGCTTTTATGGGCTTTGTTGAAGTGGTTGCCAACCTGCGTACCATTGCTAAAAATCTGAAAGCCTGCAAAAATGATATAGCTGCCAGGAAGCCTGATGTGCTGGTGCTGATCGATTTCCCCGGTTTTAATTTAAAAATAGCCGAGTTTGCCAAAGCCAACGGCATTATGGTTTGCTATTATATATCACCCAAAGTATGGGCCTGGAATCAGAAAAGGGTATTGAAAATAAAGCGCATTGTCGATCATTTATTCTGTATCCTGCCGTTCGAGATTGATTTTTATAAAGAATGGGGCATGCAGGTAGATTATGTGGGCAACCCCTTACTGGATGCTGTTGCTGCCTTTAAGCCTGATGCGGATTTTTATCAAAAGAACCAATTGAATGATAAGAAGATCATCGCCCTTTTACCGGGCAGCCGCAAACAGGAGATCAGCCGGTTGCTTCCGGATATGATCGCCGTAGCCGAAAAATGGCCGGATTATCAATTTATTGTAGCCGGAGCACCGACATTTGATGCTGCTTATTACGATCAGTTTACAAAAGATAGCGGCATACAGGTTTTATTTAATTCAACATACGATCTTTTGAATTGCGCTCATGCAGCTATCGTAGCATCGGGTACGGCTAACCTTGAAACAGCTTTGTTTAATGTACCGCAAATAGTTGTTTACAAAGGGAACCCTATTAGCATTACAATTGCGAGGGCGCTGGTAAAGATCAGGTTTATATCGCTGGTCAATCTAATTATGGACGATAGTGTAGTAAAGGAATTAATTCAGCAGGATTGTACTCCTCAAAAGATCTCGGCTGAACTGGAGCTGATCCTTCATGATAAAGCATACCGGGACCAGATGCTAAATAACTACAAAAAGCTTCATGAGAAAATGGGCAGTCCTGGCGCTTCGGAAAAAACTGCCGGACTGATCATTAAATATGCCACAAAAAAATAAATCCTCCTTAACCCCTATAGGGAAAATGAGGATTTACCGTTTTCATAGATGTTGCAGATGTATATTGATCAGGCTGCGATTAGCGTACCTGCAACCGCGCCTGGTGATTGCTATGTAAAAATTGAGTTTTAATACCCTTTACGCTGTTAAGGTCGCTTAGTAAAAGAGTCTTCAATTCGTTGTCAAAACGGGTTAATAATTTGTGGGCCGGGGTTTTCTTATGGTTCTTCATAAAATCGTTTTAAAGTTTTGTTTGGTAACCTATTATACGCAATTAATCTTCTTTAGGTTTTCGGTCAATGTGGTCAGTTTCAGTAAGATTATCTTTTCTGCGTTTCGCCTCCTTATACTGCCGTTCTATTTGCTCCTTATCACGGGCATCAGAAGGTTCAGCAGGATCTAACGGGTTTTCCCATTCCTGTTCTTCGCTTTCGATCTTCTTCTTTTTCACAACTGCCATATTGCCGATTGTGATAGATATAATTCCAATTTAGTGCCAAAAAATTCTGCCCCTATTGCATTTAAAGTGCGATTCTTAATAAAATCAACCCGGAAAAATAAAGAAGTTAGTTTTTATACCGGTTTGAAAAATGGTATTTAATGATAAGATCACATCAGGGGTATGCGAGATTAGCCAGTTATCTATACACCCCGCCTGATTTTTTGTACAATTTTATGGCTGAACAAGTGAACAATTACCGCAAGCAACGCTAATACAAGTCCGACTATACACACGCCCATCCATTTATAATGATCCCATGCTATACTTGCCAGAAAAGTACCGATACCACCTCCTATAAAGTAAGTTACCATATAAATAGTATTGATACGGTTACGCGCCCCGGGCTGTAAAGCATATATCAGGGATTGATTTGAAATATGGGTAGCCTGTACGCCCATGTCCAAAATAATTACCCCGATTACAAGACCTGCTATACTATTTCCTGAAAAAATAAAAACGATAAACGAGAGCACGATCAATAGCAAAGTGAAAGTAGAAAGCTTATAAGCGTCCATTTTATCACTCAGCTTTCCCATTAAACCGGCTGCCAAAGCGCCAAAAGCACCTACCAGGCCAAACAAGCCTGCAATATCGCTGCCTTTATGAAAATTGGTGCTTAATAAAAATATCAGTGTGGTCCAGAACACGCTGAAACATCCAAAACATAACGCGCCCCTTATGGAGGCTATTCTAAGTGCCGGTTCTTTCTTTACCAGTGTGGCCAGCGATCGCATTAAAGATCGGTATGTCCCGTTATATTCCGGTTCTACCTCGGGCAGCAGGAAAAACAGCAGGAACCATATAATTACCATGATGCCCGCAGCGATATAGAACATAGCCCGCCAGCCCAAATGTGCACCTACAAAACCGCTTATGGTACGCGAAAGCAAAATCCCAAGTAGAAGTCCGCTCATTACAAAGCCAATTTTGCTGCCGCGCTCAGCAGGTTTGGCCAGGTGGGCGGTCATCGGAACCAATAATTGAGGGATCAAAGAAAATATGCCCATAAAAAAGCTGGAGATGATCAATAAATTAATATCCGGGGAAATTGCTATCAATAATAAGGATATGACTGCCAGACTTAGGCAAACCATAATGAGTCGTTTGCGGCGGATCATATCAGCAAGGGGCGCAATAAAAAGCATTCCTGTAGCATATCCCAATTGCGTAAACACCCCAACCTGCCCTACTTTACTGCTGCTAACATGAAAGGTTGTTGCCATATCATCCAGCAAAGGCTGGTTATAATATAAGTTAGCAACGATCAGCCCGGTAGCAACGGTCATTACCCATAGTAATGAGGTAGTTAATTCGGGATGGATGGGCTTTTTAGCAGAAGTCATAAAGCAGGAGTGCTGATTTGGCGCAAAAGTGCTAAAGCATTTTGGATAAACATGTTTGTGATAAGTAATATTCCGGGGGAATTTGTAAAAAATAAAACCTGAGTGGAATTTAAGTCGAAAAAGGTTGCATCAATAGTACTTTTTACAAATTTTAAAGTTTTGTTTTAGCTCTTTTGAGATTCAAGCTTGATTATTTGAAAAAAATCTATTCCAAAAGAGTTTTTTCAAAAAAAAATCCAATATTTTGTATAAAAATTAATAATTTTTAAGATTTTATTAGTTTTCTAAAGCTAATTATAAGTATTTAAACACAATTAATGCAATAATTTGTCAGTTATATGATTTATTTTCTATATTTTTATTTGTTTTATTAAAAATATTATTGCTTTTATCAATTTTTTATCTACTTTTACATTGTAAATATTAATTAATTAACAGAAAAAGGCAAATATTAACTGATATTAATTAATTTTATTGTTTATTTAATGTAAATTCAATGTTAAGAGGCGTTAATTGAAATGGTGACAAAAATATTACAAATGCATTATTGACATTGCAATTAATAGTGTTACTTTTACACCATAAAATTTATAACAAAGTCTTCTCATAATTTAGGTTTATAATTGGTTAGTAAAGGCCCCTGCCCATCAGGGGCTTTACTGTTTTTAAGAGGTTTTTCGTTAAAATAATAGACTAGTTATCATCCTGTAGCAAATGCCGATTATTTTTAGGTTTTTCAAAATACTTAAACGGTATCCATAGCATTCCATAACACTCGCCGTATTCTTTATTCAAATGTTTGTGATGCGTTTTATGGACCCTGCATATTGCTTTTAGATACCAATTATTGGAATTTCTTAATATTTTGAAACGCTGGTGAATATAAATGTCGTGCACGAAGAAATAACACGCCCCGTAAATGCTGATGCCTGTGCCGATCCAAACAAATACCGTGATACCGAAATAAAACCCTGCAAATAAACTGGCAATACCGGGCAAGGCGAAGATCAGGAAGAAAAAGTCGTTCCTTTCCAGGAAACCTGGATGTTCTTTATGGTGATGATCCTGGTGTAAAAGCCACAGGCAGCCATGCATCAGGTACTTATGGGTTAGCCAGGCCACACCTTCCATGCTGATGAAAGAAAACAGTATGATCAAAATATTAACCAGTATATTCATTTGAATGGCAGCACTTAATTCTAATACATAGCTCACTCAATTTTGTTGCCTGCTGTCAAAACAATTTTCATAACAACAAAGAAATCATCAATCTAAAATTCGGAAGAATTTCTTTTTTCATGACCAAAAAAATATATATTTGCAGCCCATTTGGGGGATTAGCTCAGCTGGCTAGAGCGCTTGCATGGCATGCAAGAGGTCATCGGTTCGACTCCGATATTCTCCACACTCATTATCAAGGC
>JBEHXM010000026.1:0-43167 GCA_048498695.1 Bacteroidota bacterium | reverse complement strand
CTTGATCTACCCAAATGATAAGCGTAGGTAGCATCAATATTGGTAGTGTTTATGGGGCCGGCCTGGTCAGATAACAGGGTAAAACCTATGCCATGATGCGGCTCGGCTGCTTCATAATTTTGTGTAAATAACCGGCTGTATGGATTCGCTCCGTTACCCGGAGACAAGGAGGCGGCATCGCCCTGTACAAAATCAGACCCAAATGGCGCACTAAAGGTTAAATAACTGGTAACAGGCGCACCCTGCAAACCGGTCCATTGGCTGCGATAGCCTGCTTTAAGATCAAAATAATTTTCGATACCGGTTACAGCCGGGTTAAGCAATATATTATTGAATACGTATTGCGTATATTGAGGTTTTTGCTGTGCATCAACAAGTTGAGCCATCAATAGAAAAATAAGCAGGAGACGCAAAAGCTTGTTCATTCTCTATGATAATGTTTACATTACCCCTATTGGCTCTGTTGAAAGTATGAATGTAAACCAGGGAAGCCCGGTATTTGTCCTCCCCAATAATAACATCATTAGCTAATTACGAATATAATCTTTATCGGGTTGCTTTCGCACTGACCTATAAAAATTCAGGATCAAATACGTGATCTGTTGAGTAATTCCAGTTCCTGGGTGGCGAGATATAGCTTGTGTGCTAATTCTTTATTCTCGCGGCGAAGGTGATATATTTCGAGCGCATTTTGAATATAAAGTTTTAGCTCATCATTTTGCCAGGGTTTAACCAGGTATTTGTAAACCTGGCCGCGATTAATGGCATCCATCACTGCATTCATATCCGAAAAACCTGTCAGCAATATCCTGATCGTATCCGGGTATACGGTTAATATAGATTCCAGAAACTCAATGCCTGTCATGCCGGGCATACGCTGGTCGGTGATGATCACCCCTATTTCATAAGAATCAAGTATCTTACGGCCCTCACGTGCTGATTGCGCGGTATAAATTTCAAAATCCCGTCTGAAAGCAGCTTTAAAACTATTCAGGTTATTAATCTCATCATCAACATACAGTACTCCAAACGGCATAATTTGAATTAAATTAAAGAGTATTAAGGCGGATATTAACTTTAACTGAAAAAATTCTTATAAGTTTATTTTTCTGCGCAATTTTATTGACAAATCATATCTGCTGCGCAACAAGCGAATTGTAAAAATGAAAAAAATATTGTTAATCCTCTATCTAATATTTCAAAATAGTTTACTTTTTGCTGCTCAAACAGATACGCTGACCATTCATGAAAACGAAACCAGGCTTTTAACGCACCAATATTTCCTGCAACTTGAAGACCTGGCCGATACTTACACCATAGATCATATATTATCTGACACAAACTTTCACTCCGTTGCCGCCTCACTGCCTGTTCTAAAATATTCCGAATCAACTATCTGGCTAAAATTCATTTTAAAAAATAAAACAACACGGGCTTTTGTGCCGATAACAATAGGCCCGAGTGTGATCGATAAATTTGACCTGTATTTTGCCGACCCCGGTAAGAGCAATCATATTATCCAATTATCTTCCGGCATACCTTCCCGTGATTCAAAACTGATCAAACAAAATAATACACTGATCAATTGTGTCATTTTCCCCGATTCGGTACGGACGATCTATCTGAGAATAAAAAGCACGGCACCAGGAGTGCTGCCCATTAAAATAAGCAGCGCCAATGATTTTTATAAAAACTCAGACTTTGACAATATAGTTGTCGGGGGTTTTATGGGTATCATCCTGATCATGATCTTTTATAATTTAATGCTCTTTTTTATCGTGGGCGATCTGAGCTATTTGTATTATGTATCCTATATCATTTTTTTGGGGCTATCTCAAATTTTGCTTCGCGGATACGGTATTAGCTATTTTGTAAGCCAAAAAACTATACTGAATAATTTCTATTTACCATTTACACGCATATTTTTTGGATACTCCGTTTTGCTGTTTACCGCTGAATTTTTACAGCTCAGGCAAACTTTAAAATCATATTATAAATACTATTATCTGCTATATTTTATTTATACGCTAGCCCTTATTGGTATTATAACAGGGCATGTACTGCTTGCTTATAACATCATCACTATATCGGCCACCACTACAGCAATCGCCCTCCTATTTATAGGAATCTTTTTATATACTAAAGGATTCAGGCCGGCTAAGTATTTTATGTTTGGGTGGACTTCCTTCCTGGTATCCTTGCTTATAGCCATCGCCAGGAACCGGGGTTTTATCGTTCATAACTCATTTACATCAAACATCATTCTGTACAGCTCAGCTTTAGAACTGGTTCTGTTTTCTATTGCCCTTGCTGATAAGATCAACTTTTATCGCCGGCAAAACAGCCAGTCGCAACTGCTTGCACTTACCATAGCCAAAGAGAATGAGCGATTAATTACCGAGCAAAATATTTCCCTGGAGTCAGAAGTAAATGCCCGTACACAGCAATTGATACAAACCAATCAAAGTTTGTCTTCAACCATTGAAGACCTTAAATCGGCGCAATTAAAACTAATCGAGACTGAAAAGATGGCCTCGCTTGGACAGCTTACCGCCGGTGTGGCGCACGAAATAAATAATCCCATCAATTTTGTCGGCTCAAATGTGAAACCTTTGCGGCTGGATTTCCTGGAGATATTCTCATTACTGGACCGGTATAAAGCAGCAGGCGAAGCCCCGGACAAAAAGGAATTACTCGACCTTGCAAACCAGTATAAACAAAGCATTGATGTGGATTTTTTAAAAGAAGAGATACTAAGCCTGCTGGATGGTATTGAAGAAGGCGCTAACCGAACGACCGAAATTGTACAAAGCCTGCGCACATTTAGCAGGACGGATGAAAAAGTATTAAAACTGATAGATATTAATAAAGCTGTGTTGAATACCCTGATATTACTCAGAAGTTCGATACCATATAATATTGAAATTAAACCCGTTTTAAATAAGTTGCAGCTTCTAAATTGTTATCCCGGCAAGATCAACCAGGTTTTAATGAACCTGATCAATAACGGTATCCAGGCTATAAAGGCTAAAGAACACCAGGATAATGAAAGTATTACGATAGTAACGAATGATCATCCCGAAAATATAGTTATTGAAATAACAGATACCGGAATTGGCATGTCCCCTGAAGTAAAACAGCGCATATTTGAACCATTTTATACCACGAAAGATGTGGGTGAAGGAATTGGCCTCGGTTTATCGATCGTCTTCGGTATCATTGAGGATCATTATGGTACTATCATTGTACAGTCTGAACCGGGTAAGGGTACTACCTTTACCATTACTCTACCAAAAAATCTGGAATAATAGCTAAAAAAACTTATCAGGGTTTGGCACCAGGTTCAGGAACGACTCAAAATTTTCTTTATAATGAGACTGGTCGAGCTGGTAATAGAAAGCCCCTTTTTTAGAGGATAGCTTATCTTTTTCAGGCAGTTTTACCAGCAGGCCGGTTGATAACAGTTTACGGCTGAAATTACGGTCGTCAAATTCGGTTTGATAAACTCCTTCGTAAAGCGACTGTAATTGGGGAATAGTAAATTTTTCGGGCAATAGCTGGAACAAGATGGGGTGCAGGGCTGCTTTATAGCGTAACTCACGCATGGCAAGCTTCACCATCTGGGCATGATCAAATATTAATTCGGGTAATTCATTTAATAAGAACCATTCGGCGTGATATTCATCATTGATCTGTTTTTCATATTGATGGATATCGATCAATGCATAATAGGCTATTGAGAGTGTTCTTTCAACAGGGTCGCGGTCAGGCTTGCCAAACACATGAAACTGGTCCATGTATATATTTTTGAGGCCTGTACGCTGTTCCAATATACGTATCGCAGCGTCGTCAGGCGATTCTGATGGTTGTATAAAGCCTCCCATCAGGCTCCATTTATTCCTTTCGGGCTCAATGGCCCGTTGCACCAACAGTAATTTTATATTCCAGCCATCAAATCCAAATATGATACAATCAGTAGCAACTAAAATTCTTTTCTGGCCGGTATATTTTTGCATAAATTATTCGCGTGTTTACAAGTGTAAAAATAAATCGGAGTAATAAAAAATTAATATCACAATCAATTATTTAATCTTTCCTCAACCTAAATTAAAACAAATTTGAAAAAGGTTTGATAAATAAAATAGTAATATCATAGCTTTAGCTCATAAACCGAATTTTCCGGATAGGGAAATCAGAAGTTATGATATTTGAAGGTTGAAAGGCCCCAAAACTCAGTCTGTTAAATATTATAACCAATTTTATAAAACATAAACATTACAACCTTTAACATTTCAACTTTACAACAATAATAAAAATATGAAAATTGCTATGCTTGGTTCGGGTTTCATCGCCCGCTTTTATGCTGATTCGCTGGCCGCACAGCGCAGAAAAGATGTATTGATCAGCGTTTTTTCGCGCAGTACAGAAAGGGCTGAAAAATTCGCCAAAGATTATGGTTTGCCCCACTACAGCAATAATATGGATGAAGTGATCGGGAACCCTGAAGTGGACGTGGTGGTGATCGCACTTGCCAACGACCTGCACCTGGGCGCTGTTGAGGCCTGTGCTAAAGCAGGCAAACATGTACTCTGTACCAAACCCCTGGGCAGAACAGGCGAAGAAGCAAAGAAGATGATGGAAATGGTTGAAAAAGCCGGCATCATGGGGGGCTACCTGGAAGATCTTTGCTATACGCCAAAATTCCTGAAATCATTAGATAGCGTAAAATCAGGCAGTATAGGCCGGGTGCTTTGGGCAAAATCAAGAGAAACACACCCTGGCCCGCATAGCGACTGGTTCTGGAATATGGAACAATCAGGCGGCGGCGCTATTGTCGACCTGGGTTGCCATTGTATTGAGATATCCAGAAATTTCATCGGTAAAGATGTTAAACCCGTTGAGGTAATGTGCTGGGCCGCTACGCAAGTTCACCCTATTGCTGCAGAAGACCATGCTATAGGGCTTGTAAAATATGCTAACGGTGTTATTGGTCAATTTGAGGTAAGCTGGTGTTTCCGCGGCGGAATGGATTTAAGGGACGAGGTAATGGGCAGCGAAGGTACTATCTGGCTGAACAACTTCCTGCGTACAGGATTTGAGATGTTCAGTACAGGCAAAGGCGGCAACTATGTGGCCGAAAAAGCAGAATCAAGCAGCGGCTGGTTATTCCCGGTTGGCGATGAGGTGCACGAGTTGGGTTACAGCCATATGTTTACGGATATGTTTGAGTCGATAGAACAAAAACGCGAACCGCTGGAAAGCTTTTATGATGGTTATGTGGTGAATAGTATAATTGATGCAGCCTATAAATCGGCCAAATCACGTAACTGGGAGCCGGTACAATTAGATGTATGGCGCGGCAGAACTGATATCACCGAAGACCATGCCTTCAATTCTTACGATGACGATTATTATCTGATCAAAGAAGAAATATTGCCTAATGGCGAGAAGAAGCTGATATTAAAGCACAAGGTTTCGGGCGAAGTGGTGAGAAGGGATCTGTAGTGAGGTGCTAAAAGTTGATTGAGTTGATTAGGTTGGATTAAGTTATAGTGGTTACGATCTTGGGTATAAAAACTAAACCTAATCAACTCATTCAACTTAATCCAACCTAATCAACCAATCTCAACTTACCCGTTTCCCATGCAGCAAACGCTCTATCGCATCATCCAGTGAGCCTGCGCGGATTACTTCGCCGGAGTTGACAAAGTATATTTCATCAGCGTTTTCAATTGTATTGAGGCGATGGGCAATGATCACACGGGTAGTGGTTTCAGGTAGGTTTTTCAGAATATCGCTAAGCAATTGCTCGGTAATCGTATCAATATTGGCGGTGGCTTCATCCAGTATCAATATCTCCGGATTCCGTAAAACGGCCCGCATAAATGCGATCAATTGCTTTTGGCCCAGGCTGATGCTATCACCTGACGATAATACTTTGGTCTCCAGTCCATTTTCAAATATGGCCAGCAAACTTTCGAGGTTCGCCTTTTTGATAGCGTCTTCAAGCTGCTCATTACTGAAATCTTTATATATCTCGTTACCATACAGGATATTCTCTTTTACCGTACCGGTAAATAAAAATGGTTCCTGCAATATAAATCCTACCTTTTTGGTACGCTCTTCCGGTTCATAGGAACGGATATCTTTTCCGTTCAGGAATACCGTGCCTTGGGTTGGGTCATACAAACGGGCTATCAGCGAGGCTGTGGTTGTTTTGCCGCCGCCGGTCGGGCCTACTAAGGCATAGGTTTTGCCCGGCTCCATTTTAAAACTGATATTATGCAAAATCTCGTTTCCGCCTGGGTAAGCAAAATGCACGTTCCTGAATTCGAGCAAAGCTTCAGAAGCTTCTGCTTTCGTATCTTTCACCGTTACCAAATTGGTTTCCATCGCAAGAATATTTGATACCCTGTCCCACCCGGCCATCGCTGTCTGGAAGGTGGTCCACAACGTAGCCAACTGTCTTAAAGGATTATAAAAGCTATTGGCATAAGACAAA
The DNA here is from genome assembly GCA_048498695.1 of Bacteroidota bacterium. GTDB lineage: Bacteria > Bacteroidota > Bacteroidia > Sphingobacteriales > Sphingobacteriaceae > Mucilaginibacter. Next base: position 36,665 of record JBEHXM010000026.1, on the reverse strand, counting down.
TAAGCGATAAGCAATCCTATCGAAAAAAACCGGTAACTCGTGTCACCCATTATGGTAATTGCCTGTTCGTGATTATTTATCAGGTAGATCCCATACGCCAGCACGATCAATTGCGCCGCGCCTGCGAGTAACGAATAAATAGGTAAAAAGATATTGTTGGCAATGCCTGCTTTAATGGATGTCTTGTAATTGTCCTCGTTTGCGCTATCAAAGCGTTTACGGAAATAATCGCGGCGGTTAAAGGCAATGATCACCTTAAAATTGTTCAGGCTTTCCTGTATCTCGGCGCTCATACCACCTATACTTTTCATGTTAGCAGCATTTTTGCGCTTTACCCACGATGATAATATTTTGGTAATGATCCAGGCGATAGCAGCGGGAGCCACGGTAGCGAGGCCCAATTTAAAGTTAATACACAGCAGGAATATCCCCGCACCTACCATAATAGATAAGTTGCCGATAAACTGCATCAGCGACTGCGAAAAGAAAGTGTTGATCTTATCGGTGTCGTTATTTACCCTGGATATCAGGTCGCCGGTTTTGTTTTGATTGAAGAATGCTACCGGCAACAGCTGCAATTTGTTAAATATGGCATTACGCAGGGTGTACAACATCCGCTGGCCCACACCACCCATTAATATGGTTTGCAGGTAACTGGCCACCAGGCCGCAAATGTACATACCCAACAAGATAGCCGTGTAGACAAGTACGCCATGATAATCGTGTGGTATCACGTATTTATCTATCGCATGACCGATCAGCAACGGGCCCACAAGGTTTACGCCCGAGTTAATCAATATGGCTATAAGCGCCAGCCACAAGACCCGCTTTTCATGCCTGATCAGTTCCAGCAGTTTTTTCAATCCCGACAGGGTAGAAACTTTTTCCTGCTGCGCCGAAATTTTATTTAGATCGTAATTCATAATTACTGGTACTTTGCTGTGAGTCAAAAATCTGCACGTATTCGGTGCAGGTGTGCATCAATTCATCATGCTTGCCTGTGGCTACTATCTCACCTTCCATTAACAGGATGATCTGGTCGTACTGCTCAACTGAGGCTATCTTCTGCGTTACCGAGATAAGTGTTAAGCCGGGATAGTTTCTCTGCACATTTTGTAATATCTTCTTCTCGGTATTTCCATCCACCCGCGCCGTAAAATCATCCAGCAATAAAACTTTAGGATTAACTGCCAAAGCCCTTGCCAGCATGATCCGTTGTTTTTGCCCGCCGGAAAGACTTGATCCGCGTTCTGAAACTATCGTGCTCAATTTTTCTGGTAAAGCATCAACAAACTCATGCAGTTCGGCGGTGTCGATGGCTTTTTGAAGGGATTCATCCGTCACGGTATCGCTGAACGCAATATTCTCACGGATACTCATGTTAAAAATGATGCTGTCCTGGAACACAAATCCGACCTGGCTATGGAATGCCTCGCCGTTATATTCATCTATCCGATGACCGTCAAACAAAACCTCACCAGAATTGGGTTCGATCAAATTGGTCATCAGGTAAAGCAATTGCGTTTTCCCGGCAGCCGTTGGCCCTATTATCGCGATCTTTGAACCAGCCTTAACCGAAAAGGAAACATCCTTTAATGCAGGTTTTTGTCCATAAACCAGGTTAATGTCTTTCAATTCCACATCGCCGCGCAATGGCTGGGTAATAGTACCTGTTTCGACCGTGTCAGGAGCTTCTATTACCGCATTGATACGTTCGTACGAAGCTGTAGCCTGCGCAATGATATTACTCATAAAGCCTATGAGAATAATTGGGAATATCAATTGAACGAGATAACTGTTAAAAGCGGCAAAGTCGCCAAGCGACATCGTATTCACAATAACAAAATGACCACCAAGGGCCAGGATGGCCAGCGTTGCTATATTGGCTGTGAACGTAATGACAGGGATAAGGCCAGAAAAAAGGCGGATTATACCCAGGCCAAGATCTCTCGCCTGGGTATTGGCCTTCAAAAATTTATCAAACTCCAGTTGTTGTGAATTGATCACCCGGATCAGGGCCGACCCTAGGATGCTCTCATTGATCACCTTGTTCAGCCAATCGTAAACCGCGAATCGTTGTTTAAATAGTACCCTCACCTTTTTAAGCACCACCGCAAACGTAATACCGATGATAGGGATGATGGCGATTACACACAGCGCCAGCTTCCAGTTGATAGTAAGCAGCAGCACACTGGCACCAACGATAATAAATACCGACGATACGATAGAAACCAGCGCCTGGGATACGAATGCCTTGATCGAATCGACATCGGCCGTAAGATTGGTCAGTAATTTTGAAGGGTTTAATTTATCTATTGCAGTACTGCTTTGCTGTGATATTTTAAAAGAAAGCCTTGCACGCAGATCGCGCGCTACTTTTTCAGATGCATAGGTTTGAATGATGCTTTGCAGGTACGAGAATATAAAAACGAAAACTATAGCCGCCGAGAATTTTATCAACGTCGGGTTAATATCAAAATGTGTTTTCATAAACACACTGCGGCCGTAGTCATCTATTCCATGCCCAATGATCTTAGGCAGCCACAGGGTAACCGAATTGCTGAACAGCGCAAACAGAATTAATGCGGAAAGTAATCCGCTATAGGGCTTTAGCAGACTGAAGATGCCGGGCTTTTTGTCTTGTGGTTTGGTCTTTTCAGGCATAAAAATGGATCAGATAATATAATTCGTCATTTAGGTAAAAAATAAAAACCTTTGTTATAGCAGGGATGAATAAAATTCAAACCCGGATATCGTTATATAAATTCATAGACGAACAAGCCAGCAAAAGATTTTAAAAATATAAAATAATTACCGGATCAATTAGAACCCTGGGCTAATTTGAAGATCGTAAACTGGTGATGTGCTTCATGCAGCAAGAAAAACTCCGCCCATTGCGAAACTGTCATTGTGCCATAAGTAAGGTGTGTCCCAATTTTGCTCAGATCCTGATCAGGTAAATTAACAAGCAAATTACAAAGAACCTCTCTGTCGTCATATAACCTGTTTAGTAATTTATCGGCAGACAATTCACGTGCGGATAGAAAGTTTTTATCCGTATCTGCTTTATAAGGATCAAATACAGGATTTTCCATTACCAGTATGCTATTGATCCTGTTAATCATTATTGGCTGGTATACAGTCAGGTGGGCGATATTATCAAGAATGTTCCACTTTCCCGGTCCGGGCCTGTATGTTAACCGGTCATTGTCGAGCTCAGCGATCAGGATATTAATCGAAGTGTGCTGGTTTTTCAGCCGGCTGATCAATGATGGATAAAGCATTAGAAATCAATTTATGAATTATGCTGCTGATATTTGTAGTGCAGATGTTTTAATGTTTCTTCGGATGCAGAATCGGAAGATATACCATATCCTGAAACCAGTAACCCTTTTAAACCTGATTTGGAAACCAATGCATACACAGTGGCTTCATCAGCCGGATCTGATGGCCCTTCATAACGATAAAGATCGGCGATCTCAAAATCATCTGCCAGATACTCTTTCTCACTGGTAACCAATTTGTCTTCTTTTAAACTAAAATCAAGTATATAACCTTGCTGGTGAAGTTTTTCGATAGCCTCCGTAATGGTGGCATAGTGAAATTGCTGTTTCATGGTAAATAAGTTGATGGCAGGTGCAATATAAAGTTAAAATTACCAAAAATTCTATTTAATGGTTTGGGTAAATTTTGCTTATAGTGTAGCATATTGCTGTCAGGGGTCGTATTGGGTAATATAAGTTTTATAAAAATCATGAAAACCCATAAAATTACTTCGAGAAAATGGATAGCAGGGCTCAGTGCGGTATGTTTGCTATCTTTAATGTTGACGTCGTGTTTAAAAGACAAAACTGAGACCTACGTTCCCCCCGCTGCTTTTGTGCAGTTTGTACAGGCTTCGCCTGGTGAACAGCCACTTGATCTTTATCTGAATACCAATAAAGTCAATCTGCTGCCAATCGGGTATGGCGACAGGCTTGATTATTTCAGGGCTTATTCAGGTACGAGGATCGTTAATATGGTTACACATCCGGGCAATTCTAAAATCTTTTCAGACACGGTCAACTTAAAAACCGACAGCGTTTATTCTATGTTTTTAATCAATAAAGCTACTAATCCGGGATTGCTTTTATTGCCTGATTCGCTCACCAAACCTGCTGCGGGAAAAGGCAGCATCCGGTTTGTGAACGTTAGCCCGGACGCACCGGCCGTTGATCTGGCGATAAAGGATACAACTACCGCCCTTGTTGCAAATAAAGCTTTTAAAGGATATTCGCCGTTTTTTCCAATACAAGCCAGCAAAACCTATACCTTTGAAGTACGCCAGCATGGAACAAATACGGTTTTGGCAACACTTGCTAATGTGAACATTTATAACGGACAGGTATATACTATATGGCTCCACGGTCTTGTAACTACCACCATCGACAGTGATAAACTTAAAGCTGAAATTATAACGAACGCAGTTTATTAGCAGATCTTTAAGCCTTCTTTAAAGCGGGTAACCTGATGATTACCCGCTTTTTTGTTGCACATGGATGAACCTTAAGATAGCTGCAATTTACGCAAATACCCATGTAGGTGTGATAAGTTTTATGGCTATCCTGTCAAAATGATAGCTTTCTTTCCAAAATGACAGAAATACAAGAATTTTCATCTTGATCAATAATGGATCTGTGTTTCTTTCTAAAAATACTTTCCCGGTAAAGCATTTTTAGCGGACTATTACCTAAAGTCCTGTTGTATTTTCATTTTGACAAAACTTATAAATCATAATGATATCATTTGCAAAAATATTTATCTTTTCATACAAAAGATGAATGGTGTAAACAATACAATATCAATGGTTTATACAAAATTTTTAGACACGTGGCGTACAAATGGCAGCAAAATTGCTGTTAACTATTCATCTTAAATAATTAATATGACAATAGTATACCTGGTGCTTAAAATAAGCGCCTTATTGATGGTCATCGTGCTTCCTTTAGCCGGACCTAAGAAAAAGAAAAAACAAAAGATAGCCACGCCAGAAATTAGTGACTGGGCTATTGATGAGGGCGGCAATTTGGTAAGTTTAATTAAACCCGAGCCCGAACATCATCCTGTGAGATAACTTTCTTCAGAACATTCTCAAAAAAGAAGGCCTTCCGCTATCGGGAGGCCTTCTTTTGTTACTCATGCTTCATTTTGCAGGTTTAAAATCCTGGTTCACTACCGGCAAAGCAGTTGGAATGGTTATAATGTTAAATTCGTGCTGATTGCTTTTGTGGCAATTATTACAATTGGCAGTTAATTCAACAAAGCTATTTTTAAATGCCTGAAGGTCTTTTTGCTTTATAGCCGCATTGATACTGTTGATAGCCGGATCGATCACCCCGATACTCTTTACTTCGGGCCTGTCTGTACAATACTTCTTAATATCGTCCAGTGTTTCTGCTATCTCGTGCACTTCAAAATCGGCCAGTTTCCAATTTTTATTGGTTCCCGCAAACCAAAGCTTGGCATGATGTAACTGGATACCAAGCATAAACTCCCCTAAACCAGGCTTATAAGTATCATTCAGCTTTTTCTGAAGGCTGTCAACCTGTGATTGAAGTTGATGATTGTCACTACCCTGGCTATTACATGCCGAGAGTATGAATAGAAATGAAAGAAATAATAACGTTTTCATACTGTTTCAGTTAAAATAAGATACTCCTCTTTGCTAATGCGCTGATCATTTTCTATTTCCCGAATGGCAACTGGCCGTTCAACTGGCGAAACACAGGCAGGTCATCACGCTGTGCAACGGATTGATGAAAATTTTTACAATAATACACCTGCAAATGCAACTCATCTATCCCACTGCGCATGATCGCTATATCAGGCAATTGTTTTACACTGTCAAAAAAAGGCTTCACATCGGCATCAACACTGGCTTGCTGCTCCTGGGCTATAATAATGGCATCCTGTCCGATCAATGTTTTTGGATCAACCAAAAATGCCAGGTTACGGGGATCGTTACTAAAGCAGATGACCTGTTTTTTTCCTTTAAGCGCCCAATCTTCTTTCCCGGTTAACCACCAACGGACACTCCCGGCAAATATCTTTTTGTTTTGCAGCCACCCTTCTTTTTCAAAGCGGGTCATGATGTCATTATAATCAATTCCCTGTATCGTAGGATCGATATTATCACCATGAAATTTCTTAACAAACCATTTGGGTCCGTATGATTGCCAGAAGCCGGTCACCATTTGCATGCTTATCACACCAATAGTAATTACCGTAAAACATACAGAAAACCGGAGCCAACGCCTGGTTAGCCTGCCTGCTTTTGAGTCCCCGCTTAACTTTTGATCAATGGCATAGCCTAAGGGTATAAAAAGCATCATATAGCCGGGTGCCTGCCAATGAAAATGGTATTGGAGATCGGCCCACAACGTGACCACAGTAAAAAATACAATCGGCAATATGGAAAGCCAGAAAGAAAAACTATACACCTTTGATGTGAGACGATGCTTAAACGACCGGAACAGTTCGCGGATGGTGGGCACCCATATCCACGGCAATATTACCAGCGACTGACCAAGGATACTACGCAAAAACCAGTCGACATGCAGTTGAAATTTAGCACCTGTGCCAGCCCTTGAACCCTGGAAAACAAAGGATGCCCAATTGTTATTATAATTCCACCACAATACCGGGAAAGCAAAAATAATGGTAATAAGCACCGCAAGATATGGCCCAGGATGCCATAACCAATGCCTTTGATCCTTACTGGTACCGATAAACATAAATGCACCGGCGAAAATGAATAACACATGGTATTTACTTAAAGTAGCCAGGCCAAGGCAAATACCGGTCATGATCCATAATAACCAGGTTCGCCGGCTGTTCCTGATGGTTTTCAGATCCCCGCCTTCTTTACTGAAAAGTAATTGCACTAAAAAGTAAGTACTGGCCAGCCAAAAAAACATTAATGGGGCATCCGGTTGAAACCAGCATGCTACAGATACCGTGAACAATGCGCTTAAATTCATTACCAAAACAGCCCAGAAACCTGCCTTTGCATTAAAAAGCTTTTTGGTAATAAGGAATAAAAACCAGCTTGTACCAGTAAATAAAACTACTGCCGGAAATCGTAACCCCAGGTTGGTTAGTCCAAAAATTTTGATGGTGAGCCCGCTTAGCCAAAAGAACAAAGGCGGCTGATCAAAGTAACTCCATTCGAGGTGTACAGCTCCGCGAAAATAATAGGCTTCGCCTATACCAAGACCGGTATATGCAGCTATAAAAATACGTAATACAAATGTAACCAGGATCAATGCGAGAGTGTATGACGCAGCATTGCCTTCTGAGAATTTCTTCATTTTAAGCACAGGATGTGTTCCTGGGTTTGCAAAGTGAACAATTCTTTAAAAGAATCACGAATTATTTGTGCACTTTTTTGAAATGAAGATGGGGCATAGCAAAATTAAATCGCTTTTCTAATAAACAAGCCTTATCGTCTCACTGCCGCTTTCGGCATTAAAAAAGCGGGCAGATACTGGTCGACTATTTTATATAAGTGACTCATTGCTATTAACTTAATATGAGGTATATTAAGTTTGGATTTAATGGCTTTTTTTGCCCTGTCATTCCAATAACGTAAACGTACAAATGTTTCAGCATCAGGGTCTTGTTCAAACTTTTCGGCTTCCAGTATGGTCATCCGGCCACCTTGTAATTCAAGTTTGGCTTTGTCTGCTTCAGACAATTGTTCGTAGTATTCGGGGTGTTTATACGCGAGGTATCTGCTGGCTATCCTATCACTTTCAACCAGAGCGATCAATCTTTCAGAAAATCCATGCTGACGGAGATAGTCGGCGCCTAATTTTTCATGGTCTATAATTCCGTCTTCTTCATTTTCAAATACATTTCCAATATTATGGAAAAATGCAGCTAATATTACTTCATCCTCAAATCCTTCCTCTTCGGCCAGGGCCGCAGCCTGTGCTACTTGTTCTAACTGAGAAATTGGCTGACCTGCAGAACTACGTTTACCGTATTTTTCATACAGAGCAAACAATTCATTAACAATACTTTCGGGTTTAAAGGTGGATACGTTCATAACGCTTGGATTTATGCAAATAAAACGACTCTATATTATCAAATCATTAAGTTAACATGATGTATTCATAATAGTTTTTTTGTGTTGACAAATTATTTAATGATCACGTAATACTTAATACAAACTTAACTTTCACTTAACCGTTACCAAACTATCTTTGATAAATATTTTTCAACAAGTATGAAGATACTTTATGCCATACAGGGCACAGGAAACGGACATTTAAGCAGGTCAATGGATATAGTGCCCCTGCTTAAACAAATGGCCGACGTGGATGTGTTGATAAGCGGCACACAGGGCGATTTGGTATTGCCTTTCCCGGTGAAATATAACTTCAATGGATTTGGATTTATATTCGGTAAATCGGGCGGGGTTGATTTGTGGAAATCATTTTATAAATCCCGCTTCCGTAATTTTATTAAAGAGATCAATAAGGTACCCGTTGAAGAATACGACCTGGTGATCAATGATTTTGAGCCGGTATCATCCTGGGCTTGTTATCTCAAAAACAAACCTTGTATTGGGTTGAGCCACCAGGCAGCTGTGTTATCTGATCTTGCACCCAAGCCTGACGACCAGGACATGATGGGTAAGCTTATTCTTAAAAACTATGCCCCGGTAACGGTACAATATGGTTTCCATTTTAAATCATTTGATGAAAATACCTTTACCCCGGTCATACGCAAACAGGTCAGGGATCAAAAGATAACATTTAAAGGTCATTACACGGTGTACCTGCCAGCCTATGATGATAAAAGACTGATCAAACGCTTATCAGAATTTAAGGACGTGGAATGGGATGTATTTTCAAAACACAATAAAAAAGTGCTGAAGCATAAAAATGTATCCATACAGCCCATTGATAACGAGAAGTTCATCAAAAGTATGGCACAATCGGCCGGAGTGCTTTGCGGAGCAGGTTTTGAAACTCCGGCCGAAGCATTATACATGAAGAAAAAATTGCTGGTGATCCCGATGAAGAGCCAGTATGAACAGCATTTGAATGCTGCCGCTTTAAAATCTATGGGGGTGCCGGTAATAAAAAGCCTGAAACCGAAACATAATGAAACCATTATGAACTGGATTGATAATGGCAAGGTGGTTGATGTGGACTACCCGGATAATACCAGGGAAATTTTGGAACAGATACTGGAAAAACATTATGCCCCGGCTCTTTCTTTAATGAAAGCTTAATTTTTGTGTACATTTGGATTCTTTAATCCTAAAAATATGGCGCAAAAAGTAATAACAGTTAATATCAATGTTTACGAGCAAACTGTAACCAACCGCCATTCCGCCTATGAAATAAAAGAAGTAAATAAGCTTTTAGATGAAGGCTGGACGATAAAAGAAGCTATTCACAGCGCTACTTCTGCTCCAAACTGGACTAATATCACTTTTATACTCGAAAAATTATAAAATTTACTGTATCATAATATTATAGCATTAAAAATGCCTCGTTTTTTATAAAAACTGAGGCATTTTTAATTTATATCTTAATAAAATCGATAAAAAACTTAAAATAATCACCACTAAAGTGATATTAATAATGAAATATGATTTTTATTGATTAAATAAATCTATTTTTTAATATAAATATTGATTTTTATTAAATATATTGGCATTTTATTAAAATAATTTCTATTTTTATGAAATGAGAATAAAATTTAGCTTTATATTTTCATTATTTGCTATCATTTTAATTGCAAAAACCAATAATTGCAGTGCAAATACTCCTGCAAAGCTATCTTACCATTCAAAAACGAGTCCGAACAATGTACTTCCGGGCAACAACAGCAATTATGCACTTATTATATGCCCGATTGAGTCTGTACCGCTTATTAATTTACAGGTGCACAAAACCAGTAATAGCATTCAGGCTATGTTTTGTACTTTTCATAATTTTTCGGCGTGCCTCAAATGCTATAACTTTTTCTCGGGAAACGGACATCATTTTTCCGTTTGCTCACAAAAGACCCTCCTGTTTCCGTTCCATACGTTTTGGTAGGGTGTTAAAGGCAATACACTTGTTTGTAACAGGGAACTTCCATCCTATGGGATAATTTCATATACACACTTGTGGCATTGCCTGTCTCTTCCCTGTTTGTTTCTATTTACAAACAGCTTTCCAGAAAATTTAAAACTTAACCATAACTGCTTATCATTTTGATTCAAATGATGACCTGGTATAGTATTGCCTATAGCAAGCGGTTGATCACATTAAACTAATTATTCAAATGAAAAAATTTATACCCTTCGGCATTCTGATTATTGTAATAATACTTGCCCTCATATATCCTTCGGTTGAAACCGTAACTATAAAAGGTAATAAAATTGACAGCGGAGATACCGCATGGCTGTTAGTGAGTACTGCGTTGGTATTAATCATGACACCCGGCCTGGCCTTCTTTTATGGTGGTATGGTGAGCAAAAAAAATGTGCTTTCCACCATGATGCAAAGCTTTGTTTGCATGGGTGTTATCACCATTATTTGGGTGATATTTGGTTTTAGCCTGGCATTTGGTGACACCATTGGCGGCTTTATAGGCGATCCAAGGACTTTTTTTATGATGAAGGGCACGCTGGGCAATGCCACCTGGAAACTTGCACCTACCATCCCATTGGTATTGTTTGCCATGTTCCAGCTAAAATTCGCAGTTATTACTCCGGCCTTAATTACGGGCGCATTTGCCGAACGTATACGTTTTAACTCTTATGTTATATTCCTGTGCCTTTTCATGATCGTCATTTATGCTCCTTTAGCACATTCTACGTGGCATCCGGATGGGTTTTTATTCAAGTTGGGCGTACTTGACTTTGCAGGTGGTACTGTGGTACACATGTCAGCAGGCTGGGCAGCTTTAGCATCGGCCCTGTATTTAAAACAACGTACAGACCAGGCACACTCACCTGCCCGTATTAGTTACGTACTGCTGGGCACGGGGTTATTATGGTTTGGATGGTTTGGCTTTAACGCGGGCTCAGCTTTGGGTTCAGGTACGCTTGCCGCTACTGCGCTGGCAACTACAACAACTGCATCGGCTGCTGCAGCCATGTCATGGGTGTTTTTTGATATGCTGCGGGGCAAAAAACCATCTGTAATGGGTGCTTGTATTGGTGCTGTAGTTGGCTTAGTGGCCATTACGCCCGCTGCAGGCTTTGTAACTATCCCGCATTCCCTGATTGTTGGTATAGTGGCCGCAGTAGTGAGTAACCTGGTAGTGTTATGGCGTACAAAAACCAGCATTGATGATACGCTTGACGTATTCCCTTGCCACGGTGTGGGCGGTATGGTAGGTATGTTAATGACAGGTTTATTTGCACATCAGAATGTAAATGGTGGCAACACTACGGGGAATGGTTTATATTATGGCGAAACACACCTGTTTTTTGTCCATTGCATCACATTAGTTGGCGTTTCAGCTTTTGCATTTTTTGGCTCGTTGCTCCTGCTAAAGATCACCGATATGATAAGTAAGCTGCGTGTATCAACTGAGGAAGAGCTGATCGGTCTTGACAAAAGTCAGCATGATGAAGAGCTTTAAAGGTTAAATTTTCATTTGATGGTCAGTCGTGCTGTTAAACGGCTGATCATCTTTTGAATACATAGCAAAGCGCAGTTTTCGATCTGTCATTAATTTAAAAAAGAATTTTTATGATGATAACCCTGATAAAGGTTGTTGTTCTGTTTTGCTTTTTAATTATTCCATTAAGAGGCCCTGCAAAAAGGCGGGACAATAATCATCAAGAATCCGAAAAAACGATCTCATGTTCAAACTACGGAATCAATGAACATGGAGAGCTAGAAGAAATTTTTAATAAAAGCGGGGATGATGATGAAAAATTATTATAAGTATAATTATTAACCCGCTATCCCGGCAAGCCTATTATTCTCTTTATCAGGATCATCCTATGTAAAGCAGCAACAAAAGGTTTGATTGATGTGACTTTTATTGTTTGTTAACTCCATATAGTGCCTGGTAAAGAATCTATATATAATAGGAAAGGCTGCCTTCAGGGGCAGCCTTTATATATTTATCAAGCAACTGGTTTATTTGCCGCCTGTCATTGCCTTCAGCTCGTCCATCGTCATAGATTGATAATCCTTGGTAGCTGTGAAATATCCTTTGGGAACCGGTGTTTCTTTAATTTCTTTTATCTCGGCATTTACCTTAATGCCCTGGTTAAAAGTTACAAACTTAATAGGGACGCCACCAAAAGTACTTACAAGCCGGGTCAGCGAGTTTGGCACAATGTCGATATCTTTGGTTACCCACACATCGTATTTAGCGCCGGTTTTTGAATCTGTCGCAGTTACTTTGGTGCATTTATAGCCATCTATTGTTTGCTTTTCAGTACCCGTAGTAGGTGTCAACTTGGGGTCTGTTGCTTCCATCTGCTCAATTTCATCCGGTTTTAAAACCACAGCTATCTTCTTACTGGCAGCCGGAACATCGATCAGCAAAGTTTGATAATTGGTTTTATAATCCTGTATGGTTTTAATAGTTGCAGGACCCTGTTGTACGGTTGATGCAGTTGAATCGCCCCGGAAATAACTGGTAATTTCTTTAGGCAGCATGGCTGCATATTGCTGTTTATCGGCAGGCAGCTCAAAACTTACGTTGTAAGTAACTGTTCCTTCGTTTATTTTTTTCTGGGCATCCGCCTTACTAAATCCCGCGACCAGTAGTGCGCATAATGCTAATTTTGAAATGTTTTTCATGTATCTGATTTTTTTAGCAAGGTAGTGATTTTCATAATTTAAACTATAAAAAAATTCTTAACAATTAATATTAAGTTCAGATATCACGTTCCAAGTCTACTTCAATATTACTTTTGTAGCACCATAACCGAAACGTTCCTTGTGTGCATCCATGAACGTTTGTATGCGGCTGTTCCTGCTCAGGGCCTTATGGATCTCGTGCTTAAGTGTACCATTACCAGCACCGTGAATAAACACAATATCAGGATATTGATGAACTATTGCTGCATCCAGGGCCTTGCGAAAATGATCCATCTGGATGTTTAATATTTCAGTCCCGCTTAAAAACTGGTGATCATCCCGCAGCTTTTCAATGTGCAGGTCTACTTCTCTTCCCGGTTTTATAAGCTCTGTCTTTTCTTCTTTGGGTTTAAAGAAGCTTTCTTTCAACTTTTCAGGGTCGATCACCAATTCAGGTTCATCCAGTTGTATCAGCCAGCCTTGCTGATCTAATTGCGGTATTGGCTTTTTGGCACCTGAAAAATCTTTTGCTTTAAATTTTTCTTCTACCATTAGAGCAGGAAGAGAAGGGGCCTCACCGGCAGCATAAAATAATACCTGGAACTTAAATTTAGGCCACAGTTGCAGATCAGCTAATTGCCCGGAGTATATTTTTGTGGCAGATTTAGGTTCGATAATACCAGCATATTCTCCATTGAACTTTTGTTGGCTCTCTGTGATTAAGGTGGTCAGCAATTGATAAGAAGTATCATTTATGAGGTAAAAATGAACTACTGAGTTGGCCTTTGCATCATTCACAACAGCTAAGAAAATACCCTTAGTTTGGAAAGGCGCATTGATTATCTGTGGCTTAACGTTTGCCTGACCGGCTTTATTTTGTTCAGGTTCAAAGCCATGCACAGTGGTGACCTTGCCGGCCAATACCGGTATCTCAAAATCGTCATCGCCGGTTACGCCTATCATCTGGTCATCAATTATTCTTGTGACATATCCTTCCATTTTCTCATCCACAAACCGCACAAAGTCACCCAATTTATATTTCATCGTTCTTTTATTATTTATTGGCAAAGGTATCGCTTTATTACTATCGCCATTATATAATTAATGCCAACTTTAGTTTAACTTTGTTAGATGACAATCTCTGCCCCTTCCCCGAATCAGCATGACCTGAAATTGCTGTTTATTCATCAATTGAACCGTGTAAACTGTACCAAAGGTTATCTGATAAGAAACCTGCCTGTACTGGAAGAGATCGCTTCTTTTAAAACCATGAAACTGGCTATACAGGAAGACCTTGATGATGTAAAAAAACAGCAGCTGCGTATTGATGAGATGTATGAGCTGCTGGGGTCGAAAGCATCAGATGAGGGTTGCGAGGTGGTTAAATCCATTATTGAAGAAGCGTTTAACCTGGGTAATAATGCGGGTAAATCAACCATAGTAAATGATATGGATATCATTTTATATATGCAATTGATAGAGAATATTGAATTAACCTCGTTCCGGATGTTAAAGGCAATAGCCCAGTTTATGGGGAATAATGAGATCACTCAAATGGTAACAGAATGCTTTGACGAGAATGTGGACAATGACAGGTTGTTTACGCTGATAACAGAAGAGTATCTCACGAAAAAGGCGGAAGATCCCAAATAGCCAAAAATCAAATACCAATCCGGTGTAAAAAGAAGAAGCCAGACCTAAAGGACTGGCTTCCGAAAAGTTATTTAATACCCCTATTAAAATAACTAAGTCAAATTAACTAAATTCTGATATCTAATACAAGTATTGTAACCACTTCTTTACAAAAAAGGGCATTTTCACATGATTTAAATAGTTGATTTTAGCACACATGCCCCATCTGATTATTCCTTAATTTGCGCCCAAATATTTTTACTATGCTAAAAACCACATTTCTATCTACCCTGCTTGCGTTTATTTTATTGCAGGCAAACTCCCAGGAGTTGTATATGCCAAGGGATATAAAATTGGCTTATGACAAAGGAACCAGGGCTATGGATGGCCGCCCCGGTAAAAATTACTGGCAAAATTTTGGCCGGTATCATATCAATGTTACCGTTGCCCCTCCTAACCGTGATGTAAAGGGAACCGAGCAAATTACCTATATCAATAACAGTCCGGATACGCTGAAGGTGCTGAATATGAAATTAATAATGAATATTCACAGGCCGGGTGCAGCAAGGTTAAGAGGTACCGGCGAGGATTATCTGACTGAAGGCATACAGATTGACACATTTAAGGTCGACGGAAAAGCCAAAAATTGGAATAATAAAAGAGCTTCGCGCACTAACCAGGGAATAGCGCTATTTAAACCTTTGCTTCCTCATGATTCGGTTAAGCTTGATATTGCCTGGCATTTTCAGCTTGCCAAAGGAGGGGGCCGTGAAGGCGCGATCGATTCAACGTCCTTTTACCTCGCCTATTTTTATCCGCGTGTAGCAGTGTATGATGATTATAATGGCTGGGATGGGATTGAGTTTGTAGATGCGATGGAGTTCTATAACGATTTTAATGATTATACGCTGAATGTAACCGTACCAAAAAACTTTATTGTTTGGGCCACAGGCACTTTACAAAACCCTAAGCAGGTTTTACAACCGGAATATGCTGACAGGTTGGAAAAATCAATGACCAGCGACTCTACCATTCATATTGCTACCCCTAAGGATCTGGCAGATAGGCATATTACTGCACAAAATGCTATAAACACCTGGACATGGAAGGCCAATGACATCAGCGATATGGCAGTTGGAATCAGTGATCATTATGACTGGGATGCAGCAAGTGTGGTGGTTGATGACGCTGCCAATCGGCGTGCAAGCATGCAGGCCGCTTTTTTAGATAAATCAGAGGATTTTCATCATTCGGTACAGTTTGGCCGTAATGCTTTAGGCTGGTTCTCGCATAACTGGCCGGGTATTCCCTACCCTTTCCCAAAAATGACTGCCTTCCAGGGATTTGCTGATATGGAATACCCAATGATGGTGAATGACAGCCATAACGCCAATTTAGCTTTTTCGCAATTGGTTCAGGATCACGAGATAGCACACACTTATTTTCCTTTTTATATGGGTATTAACGAAAGCCGTTATGCTTATATGGACGAGGGATGGGCAACAACTTATGAATTATTAATAGGCCGCGTAGAAGCTGGTACTGCAAAAGCTAATGAGTTTTATAAAGAATTCAGAGTTAACGAATGGATACATAACCGCTCAACTTCAGAAGACCTGCCAATTATAACCCCTTCCAGCGAGTTGAGGGGCGGTTATGGCAATAACGCTTACGGTAAACCGTCATTAAGTTACCTCGCATTAAAGGATATGCTTGGCGATGACCTGTTTAAAAAAGCCCTGCATACTTACATGAGCAACTGGCACGGAAAGCACCCTATCCCCTGGGATTATTTCAATTCGATGAATAGCGGCTCTGGCAAAAACCTGAACTGGTTTTTTAACAACTGGTTTTTTACCAATTATTATGACGACCTGGCTTTAAAAAATGTAGCAAAAACAGCAGGCGGTTATAAAGTTGAAGTTCAAAACATAGGCGGCTTTGTAATTCCGTTTGACATTAAACTAACTTATACTGACGGCACAAGTGAAAGCTTTCATCAAACACCCGCAGTTTGGGAAAAAGATCAGAAACGGACAAGTATAAATATCAAAAGCAGCAAAACAGTAAAAACCGCGGTTTTGGATAATGGCATATTTATGGATGCCAATGAGAATAACAATAAATGGACTGCGAAGTGAAGCGCATAATTGTATAAAGCAAAAGGCCCTGGAAACTCCAGGGCCTTTTGCTTTAAGCGGGCTATCAATTATTAAGCGTCCTGTATGGAATCATTTAAATCATCTGCTCCGCCTTTAATCTTTGATTTGGCATGATTAACTGCTTCTCTGCTGGCGTCAGCCACATTGTTAGCCTTTGATCTTACATTATCTACAACGCCATCTTTGTAGTCCGATAGATCGTCAACGGCGCTTCTGAACCTTGATTTTGACCTTTGAATAGCGTCATTGCCATATTGGCGAATGCTGCCGGCTGTTTCTTCTGCCTTGTTCCTGGCCGAGTTGATGACATCATCAACATAATCTGCTATATCTTCGCGTAGCTCAGATCCACTGCTTGGCGCCAGTAATAAACCTACGGCAGCGCCAACAGCTGCTCCGGCCAAAAGTGCCACTATAATTTTTGCTTGATCTTTCATATCCTTTGTTTTTAGGTGTGTTATTTTAAAGCCTAACAAATGTTGTGGCAGAGTGTTTTTTAATTAAGACAAAAAAAAGTCCCGGCTTTTGGCCGGGACTAATACGATTGCTGGTTTATTATTTATAATTAAATAACCTTTACATTTACCGCATTTAAGCCTTTACGTCCGTTTTCTACTTCGAACTCAACTTTATCGTTTTCACGAATTTCGTCGATAAGACCTGATGAATGAACAAATACGTCCTGGCCGCCACCTGCTGGTGTAATGAATCCAAAACCTTTTGTTTCATTGAAAAATTTTACTGTTCCTTCTTTTTGCATTATTTTATTTATTAAAAGCTCGCAAGGTAGCTATAATATTCGGTAATAAAAGCAAAATAATATTTTTAATCAAAAGTAAATAAGGCACATAGATAAATCTTAGCCATTTTTGACTGATGTTTTAGATTTAAAGCTTATTCATTTTTATCTTTACTGTGGGTTTAAATTTTAAACGAATGATAAAAATCAAGCTATTTCTTAGCCTAGTCATCCTTTTTACCTGCTTAAATGCTTTTAGCCAAACTAAGATTACAGCAAAGGAAGCATCAAAACACCTTAATGAAAAAGTGATGGTTTGCGACCAGGTATTTGGTGGAAAATACCTTGACCACTCGAATATTACACTGATAGATGTTGGCGGCAATCATCCACATGAATTGCTTACCCTTGTGATAAGGGGCAATGACCGTAAAAAATTCAAAACCGCACCTGAAGATACTTTCAAAGGCAAAAAAGTATGTATTACAGGGAAAATTGTTGATTACAAAGGCAAGCCCGAAATAATGATCACCGACCCGGATCAGATTAAAGAAGACAAATAATTGTTATCCTTTAAGAAGGGAAGCAAAAAATTGATCGTTAAAATCATTTGCAAAGTGTAATATATTTGGTAGGTGATCAAATTCGTCCGGCTGATGCGTAGTGGTTAATATCACTGCTTTCATTCCGGCGCTTTGTGCGGCCTCTGCCCCTTTCGGCACATCTTCAAACACGAGGCAATCAGCCGGTTTGGCATTCAATAATTGGGCGGCTTTTAAAAACGTTTCGGGGTTGGGTTTACTGAACACTACATCATCGGCGCTTACTATCACCTTGAAATAATGCCTGATATTCAAATTATCCAGCACAAAATCAATGTTAAAAGGAATAGCCGCCGAGCCTATTGCCATAGATATCCCCTGCTGATAGGCTTTTTCTAGGAACTCTTTTAGCCCTGGCAAAAGCTGCAGGTGAGGGAAAAACACTTCCTGGTAGCGTCTTTCTTTTTCAAAGGACAAGCGTTTCATTTCTTCATCCGTGAATTTTCCGGCACCAAACATCCTGACTAACACATCTGCGTTTTTACCATACATCTGTGGCTTTACTTCATCCCAGGTAAAGTTCCCGCCCAGATCATTGTTCAGCAAGTGCAGCCAGCCATGGGTATGGTATTCCATATCGTTGATCATGGTGCCGTTAAGATCGAAAATGAGATCGGTCATTGGTCAAAAGTCATTAGTCATTAGATAAATCGCAGAACCTTTACTCAGCGAAATCATTAAATCACAAAAATCAACGGTGCTGATTGTAATAGACTTCATTCCATCGCAGTTCATTTTTTAACTGGTGCAGATTGGTTTCTTTGCCGATCTGTATATATTCAATGCCTGCCATATCCGCAAAATCTTCCAAATGTTCACTTGTCAAATTCTGACTGTAACAGGTATGGTGTGCTCCACCAGCCAATATCCAGGCTGCGCAGCCGGTTTTCATATCAGGATACGGTTTCCACAGCACGCGGGCCACCGGTAACTTTGGCAGATCATGCGGCGGCGCTACGGCTTCCACTTCATTAACCAGCAAGCGGAAACGGTTACCCATGTCAATTACCGAAGCATTGAGCGCAGGCCCCGCTGCCACATTAAACACCAGGCGCACAGGGTCAGCTTTACCGCCAATCCCAAGCGGATGTATCTCGCATTTAGCCTTACTATCTGCTATTGATTCGCATATCTCCAGCATGTGCGACCCTAAAACCATCGGGTTGGCCGGGTCAAAATGATAAGTATAATCTTCCATAAAGGCATTACCGCCCTTCAGCCCCGCTCCCATTACTTTCATGGCACGCACTAAGGCCGCTGTCTTCCAGTCGCCCTCGGCAGCAAAACCATAGCCCTGCGCCATTAGCCGCTGTGCAGCTATACCGGGAAGCTGTGCCAGGCCATGCAGATCCTCAAATGTATCGGTAAACCCCTTAAAATTGCCGTCTTTCAGAAAAGCGCTAAGACCCAATTCGATCTTTGCAGCCTCACGCAAGGATTGATATTGAGCTTCACCTTTTCGTAAGACTGGCACCACTGCATAACGCTCTTCATATTCAGCCGTTAGGGTATCAACCTCTTTATCGCTGATGGCATTAATAACCTTTACCAGGTCGCCCACACCATGCGTATTCACAGCATAGCCGAATTTTAACTCTGCCTCCACTTTATCACCTTCAGTGACTGCTACATAGCGCATGTTATCACCAAAGCGAACAAACCGAGCGCACTGCCAATCGTGCCAGCCAGCAGCAGCCCGGCTCCAGGTATTGATCTGCTCTAAAACTTCGTTATCCTGCCAGTGCCCAACCACTACTTTACGGTTCAGACGCATACGGGACATGATGAAACCAAACTCACGGTCGCCATGCGCGCTTTGGTTCAGGTTCATAAAATCCATATCGATGCTATCCCAGGGAATATCGCGGTTAAATTGGGTATGCAGGTGCAGTACAGGTTTCTGCAATATCTTCAGTCCTCCTATCCACATTTTGGCAGGCGAAAAGGTATGCATCCAGGCGATAATGCCAATACATTGTTTTGCTGTATTCGCTTCCTGGCAAATGCTGTAGATTTCTTCGGGCGATTTCACCGTCGGCTTAAAAACCACCTTAACAGGTATCTGCTTTGCCGCATCCAGCCCTTTGGCTATCTGTTGTGAATGTTCAGCTACTTGTTTCAGGGTTTCTTCACCATATAAATGCTGGCTGCCGGTGATGAACCAGACCTCGTATTCTTTTAGGCTAATCATTTATTGAATTATTGATTTATTGAATTATTGATTAAATTATCTACCCAAATATTGAATGACTAATGACTAATGACTATTGCCCATAATACGAATCCGGCCCGTGCTTGCGTTCATAATGCTTTTTTATCAGCGACTCTTTTAAACGGGTGCACTCCGGATTGATTTGTTCCGTCAGTAAAGCCATCTGCGCGATCGATTCTAATACCGCACTGTTATAAACTGCCTTGTCTGCCGTTTTCCCCCAGGTAAAGGGTGCGTGATTACCTACAAGGATCATCTCAACTTCTTTGTAGTTTAGTTCCCGCTCTTTCAGACAATCCAGTATCTGGAAGCCTGTTTGATATTCATAATCACCCTGTATCATTTCATCGCTCATCGGATGTGCGCAGGGTATATCTACTGTTTTATGATCAGCATGGGTTGTGCCGTATATGGGAATATCCCGCTGAGCCTGTGCCCATGAAGTGGCATAAGTAGAGTGCGTATGACAAATACCGCCAATGTCCCAATGCTTATATAAAACCGCATGTGTTTGGGTGTCTGATGATGGACGCATATCCCCTTCTACTACGTTGCCATCAAAATCAACGATAACCATATTGGCCGGTGAAAGCACATCATAAGGCACGCCGCTGGGCTTAATGGCAAACACGCCCAGATCGCGGTCTGCTTCACTTACGTTGCCAAAAGTGAAGATCACCAGGTTTAATTTTGGTAATTTCATATTGGCGAGATAAGCCGCTTCACGAATATATTGATACTTACTCATCTTTCTTAGTTACTGTTATGTTCAACATATCGCCCCAAATCCGTATATTTTTTATACCTGTTTTGGTATAAGGATGCTTTTCCCTTGTCAGGAAAATATTCCTTATCAAATCCTCCGCCCATGGCTGACATTGCTTCCTCCACATTCGGATAAATTCCGGCCGCTGTTGCGGCAAACATGGCCGCACCCAAAGCACAGGTATGTTCAAACTGGTGGATACGGATCGGCATTTGCATTACATCAGCCATCATTTGCATGATATAGGGCGACTTTTTGGCAACACCACCGATTCCAATCAATCCTTTTACCGGAACACCCTCATTATTAAAACGATCGACAATGCTTTTTGCACCAAAACAGGTCGACTCAGCCAACGCCCTGAAAACACGTGGCGCATCGCTTCCCAAACTCAAGCCGGTGATAGCACTTTTTAACAACTGGTTAGCATCCGGCGTTCGGCGGCCATTTAGCCAGTCAACAGCCAGTTCAGCGTTTTCATCTAATGGCAGCGCAGCAGCCTGACGGCTTAGTTCCGAAATGATCTTGTTCGATATACTTTCCTGCAACGCCTTGTCATCCAAAAATTGCAAAGGCCATTCCAGTAATTTCCTGAACCAGGCATAGGTATCCCCAAAAGCAGATTGCCCGGCTTCAAGCCCGATCATACCCGGTATTACCGAGCCATCCACCTGTCCGCAAATGCCTTTGATCAGTTTGCCTTCCAGATCAGTTTTTGGTGCAACCAGCATATCGCACGTGGATGTACCCATTACCTTGCTGAGATGGTAAGGCTCTATTTGTCCGCCCACAGCACCCATGTGCGCATCAAAAGCGCCTACTCCAATTATTACATCGGTTGAAAGACCTAGTCGTTGTGCCCATTCGGTGCTCAACGTACCGGCAGACTGATCGGAAGTGTAGGTATCTTTTAACAGGGTAATGGTGTATCCTTTTAACAACGGATCAAGTGATGAGAAAAAATCATCCGGCGGATAACCTCCAAAATCGGCTGACCACAAGGCTTTATGACCCGCTGAACAACGGCCGCGTTTCATTCTGCTAACATGGCTTCCCCCGGTTAAAAGAAAGGGTATCCAGTCACAATGCTCTACCCATGAGTGGCAGGCCTGCCTTACTTTTTCATCCACCCGTAAAACGTGCAGCAGCTTTGCCCAAAACCATTCGGATGAATAAATACCACCCACATATTGCAGGTAATTGGTGTCGAATTTTGAAGCATGATCATTTATCTCACCTGCTTCTTTTACACCAGTATGATCCTTCCATAATACGAACATGGCGTTCTGATTATTTTCAAAACCGGGAGTAAGTGCCAATGGAATACCCGCCTCATTTACTGCAACCGGCGTTGAGCCCGTAGTATCAACCGATATCGCTTTTATAGCGCGTGCAACAGGTTCGCCGCCGGCCATTTTTATACAATGCCTGATAGTTTGCTCCAGTCCTTCCACGTAATCCAACGGATGCTGGCGGAACTGGTTGTGTGAAGCATCGCAATACAAACCCTGCTGCCAGCGCGGATAATTAAAAACGAATGAAGCTAGTTCCTTACCGTTCCGGGCATCTACAATTATTGAGCGCACAGAATCAGTGCCGTAGTCGACCCCGATGACAAACAGGTCTTTACTCATTTATTATAACTGGTTTATACAAGTTAAAGGTTGCGATCAATAATAAATGTTAAAAAAACACTTATTAAAGTTCCATTTCAAACTTAGTGAATTAGATATTAATTTAAAAGCTCATAAATTGAATTGTTATATTGCAGACGGAAAGGCTTACAATGACGAGAATTAAACTTTTTACTTTTTTAGGGTGTATTTTATTGCTAATGAGTGCCTGTTCGCACTTATATGCCCCGGCGATGTATCACCAGGATATTGCTTACCAGCCTAAACCGGCCTCATTTGACAAGCAAAAAAGCCTTACCTATATTTCGGCAGGTTTAAATAATTACACCGGCATTAATTATACAGATTTTCTTACTTCGGGACAATTGAACCTGAGTCAAGGTCATGCTTTTGATAATTTCAATGTGGCTTACGGTGCCTTTGGCGTTTTTGGCGACTACCAGCATTCGGGAGATAAGGATGACCCTAATTATTTCACGGACAAATTTTTTGGTGCAGTAGGCGGGCGGTTTTCAGCAAATGCCTTTGTTACTTCGGGCAATGTTGATTTCCGGTTCATAGGGGTAGAGATGGCTTTCAGTCATGAATTTGGAGATTATCTTAGTTACCGGCAAAGGTTATTCCAGCAGGGCGGTTATTTTGTTGATCCGCGTACAGATCTGTTCACTGTTGGGCTGACTACAGAAGTGCTTTTTCATAATCGGAATAACAGCAGTTTTCAGCATGGCATACGTGGCTTCCTGGGAACAACCTTAGGGCATAATGATCTGAACGATACCTATTATGATAATGAAACCGTTAATGAACGGTTTTTCCATAACTTCTTTCCTAAAGCAAGTTACTTTATCACCTTCAAAAACTTTTTTGGCACTGCTGAGATCGGGAATAATTTCTTTATCCGGTTTGGATATAAGTTTTAAGTTACTCATAGTAAACACTTTGAGCTTTGTCTCTTAAATTATAGCTTGAGGCCATTACCTCGCCATATGCACCTACCGTCCGAATGGCAAACAGGTCACCGCGAAAAGATTCTGGCAGTTCAACATCTTTCTGGAAACAATCCGTGCTTTCACATATCGGGCCGACTACATCGTATTTGAGTAGTGAGTGGCGAGTGGTGAGTGGTGAGTTAATTTTTTCATCCGCCTCGCGCCCCGCGCCATCCGCCAACCTGCTTAAATTCTCTATCTTCTGGTAAGCCTGGTATAGCATGGGGCGGATCAACTCGGTCATACCGGCATCAAGTACCAGGAAGTTCTTTTTCTGGCCGTTCTTTACATATAGTACTCGTGATATGAGCGCCGAGCATTGCGCCACCATAGCCCGGCCCAATTCAAAATGCACTTCCTGGCCGGGTTTTACTTTCAGAAAATCTTTAAACACCTTAAAGTAAGCTTCAAATTTAGCGATGGCATTGGTATCAGGGTTATGATAGTCAACCCCCAGGCCACCACCAGTATTTAGTACCTTTATTTGGAATCCATGATCTTCAAACCAATCCTGCATTTCATTAATGCGGGTACACAGGTTTTTGTAAACCTCCATATCCGTGATCTGTGAACCGATGTGAAAATGGATACCTATAAATTGCAAATGATCACATTTTCTTAAAGTTTCTGCTACATCATTCAGCTGCCAGCTATTGATACCAAATTTATTCTCGTCGAGCCCGGTGGTAATGAAATGATGGGTGTGCGCATCCACATTGGGATTGATACGAATAGCTACGCTGGCTTTTTTATTTTTTGCTTTGGCAAGGTCATTAATGATGGTCAGTTCCTGTACAGACTCCACATTAAAACAGAAAATATCAGCATCCAGCGCTTCGTTAATTTCCTTATCAGATTTACCTACACCCGCAAAAACGACCTTCCCCTTATCAAATCCATTTTCAATAGCTGCTTTCACCTCATTCCCGCTCACGCAATCGGCACCAAAACCGTACGACTGAATGGTTTGTACCACTTTAGGATTAAAATTCGCCTTCATGGCATAATGCACATGGAAGCCATATTTATCAGAAGCATTTTTGCAAACTTCTAAAGTCCGACGCAGCAAACCCAGGTCGTAATAATAGAAGGGTGTTTCTAAATCTTTAAAGCGGTTTATGGTGTTGGTATTGAACATTTCTATTTATTTCGATTGTCATTCTGAACGCAGTGAAGAATCTTCTTGAAGCAGAAGATGTTTCGCTATGCTCAACATGACAACTTTTTTAAGTGTCTAAAACAATCTGTTATGCAAGCTCCTCAAAGCTTCCGTTTTATCCGTGGTTTTTAATAATAATGACAAATTATGATCACTGCCGCCGTAGGATATCATACGGATAGGTATATGCTTTAGTGCCTCCAGTACGCGTGCGGCATAGCCATGTTTCTCAGCGCCAAAATCACCCACTACGCATATTATGGTTTGGTGCTTATCGATATCCACCGTACCAAATCCCATCAGTTCATTTTTGATATCTTCCAAATAAGTGGTGTCATCAATCGTCAGCGAAACGGCCACCTCCGAAGTAGTGATCATGTCGATAGAGGTCTTATATCTCTCGAACACTTCAAAAACACGGCGTAAAAAGCCATGCGCCAAAAGCATTCTGCTCGATTGTATTTTTATTGCGGTAATATCATCCTTGGCAGCAATGGATTTGATCCCATCCTTTTCACTGTTATTGGTGATCAGGGTTCCGCCTGCTTTGGGGTCCATGGTGTTCAATAAGCGAACCGATATCTTATATTTCTGAGCTGGGAAAACACTTTGCGGGTGCAATATTTTAGCTCCGAAATAAGCCAGCTCGGCTGCTTCATCAAACGAAAGTTGTGCGATAGGTTTGGTACCTTTCACAATGCGCGGGTCATTGTTGTGCATACCGTCAATATCCGTCCATATCTGTACTTCTTCACTGCGGATGGCTGCCCCGATCAATGACGCTGTATAATCACTGCCTCCTCGCCTCAGGTTATCTATCTCGCCAAAGCTGTTACGGCAAATATAGCCCTGGGTAATAAACAGGTTTGCAGATTGGTTTTTATCCAGCAAAGGTGTAATATGTTCGGTGATGTAATCTACTATCGGCTCATTGTCTTCGTCTATCTTCATAAAATCAAGCGCGGGCAGTAATACCGATGGCACTCCTATTTCTTTCAGGTAAACATGATATAAGGTGGTCGATAATAGTTCACCCTGTGCCAGGATAACCTTTTCTTCAATATTGGTAAACAGGTCGTTAGAAAAGTTACTCAACAGGTCGAAATGATAATCTATTACTTCTTTACCCTGTTCAAGGTATTCGGGTTTACTAAAAAGCTCTTTAATGAAATGCTCATACTTTTCCTTCAGCGCTTTGATGAGATTAGCGGCTTTTGCCTTATCGCCTGCAATGTATTCCTGTCCTATTTCGACCAGGTTATTAGTAGTACCGGATACTGCCGAGAGCACAACGATCTGCCTTTCGGAAGCATCAATTATATCCAGCAGTTTCTTCATCCTTTCAGGGCTTCCCACCGATGTACCGCCAAATTTTAAAACTTTCATTTTTTGTTTCTGTTTACCACAAATGATTGATATTCTTGTATAGATTTTGAGGCGCTAAAAATAGGATTTTAAACAATTATATAGCTACAATGAGCAAAATAAAATTTGGTACCGATGGCTGGAGAGCCATTATTGCAGACGATTTTACAGTTGAAAATGTAAAACGAGTAGCCTATGCAACCGCATTGTGGCTGAAACAGGAATTTAAAGATCCATCGGCAGTTGTTGGCTGCGACCCGCGCTTTGCAGGCCCTATGTTTGCTGATGTTACCACCTGTGTGCTGGCTTCGCAGGGTGTAAAAGTCTTCCGCGCCGAAAATACCTTTGTTTCCACTCCGATGATCTCGTTAGGAACAGTTAGGAAAAAAGCTTCCGCAGGCATTATTATTACGGCAAGCCACAACCCGCCATCTTACAATGGGTATAAGATCAAAGCCAGCTATGGCGGACCAGCTACTCCTGATGATATCGAAAAAGTAGAATCGCAGATACCTGATACTATCCAGCTTGACCTGAAATCGGTTGCCGATTATCAAAAAAGCGGCCTGGTAGAGTTTGTCAACCTGGAGGACATGTACGTAGCCCATGTGGAAAACAACTTCGACCTGGAAGCTATCCGTACCAGCGGTTTGGGCTGGGGATACGACGCCATGTATGGCGCAGGTATGAATGTGATGGAACGCCTGTTCCCTGATATTACCCGTATCCACAGCGATCATAATCCCGGTTTTGACGGTCAGGCCCCCGAGCCTATCCAGCGTAATCTGAAAGAGTTTGAGGATGTGATCAAAATGTCAGAAGGCGAAATAGCTGCCGGTTTGGTAACCGATGGTGATGCCGACCGTATCGGTTTATATGACCAGGATGGCAACTTTGTGGATTCGCACCACATCCTGTTATTGCTGATCCACTACATGTATAAAGTAAAAGGCCAGACAGGCGATGTATATTCAACCTTCAGCTGTACCAGTAAGATACAGAAACTGTGTGATGCTTACGGTTTGAAGAATATCGTTACCAAGATCGGTTTCAAATACATCTGCGACCTGATCGTTAATTCCGGTAATCCATTTTTGGTGGGTGGCGAAGAATCAGGCGGTATTGCGGTTGCAGGCCATATTCCTGAACGCGATGGTATCTGGATCGGTTTGATTGTTTGGGAATTTATTGCCAAATCCGGTCGCTCACTAAGCGAACTGGTGCAGGAGATCTATGACGTGGTTGGCAAATTTGCCGTAGAACGTTATGACCTGCGTGTTACTGAAGAATTGAAACAACAGATTATCAGCAACAGCAAGGGCGGCAAATATTCCAGCTTTGGCAACCTGAAAGTGACCCGGACCGAAGATATGGACGGTTACAAGTTCTTCTTCGAGGATGAAAGCTGGGTGATGATACGCCCTTCGGGAACGGAGCCGGTTCTGCGTGTTTATGCAGAGGCGCCGGGCTCAGCAGAGGCTTTCAAAATACTGGATACCGTAAAAGCCGTTTTATTGTCATAAAATAAAGAATATTGATTTGGCAAAGCCATCCGGTTTCCCCGGGTGGCTTTTTTTATTCCCACGGGTAAGACTGATTTTACCGGTAGTAAAAATTATTGTTTGCCGGGCATTGTAGGTTTGGCCGGTAGTAAAAAATCACATTTACCGGGCATTGCAGGTTTGGCCGGTAGTAAAAATTTGCATTTGCCGGGTATAAGGACTGATGCCGGTAGTAAAAATTCGATCATTTTTATGTTAGACTACTGAATATCAAATACTTAATCTAAAAACCAAAGCCTTATTGAAATTTACACCCTCAAAGAACATATATTTTTCTGCAAAAAACTTCCTGATAAAAAAATCAGCAGGCATATATAAATATACACAATTTATAGCAGATTAAGAAGTTAAGGATGATGTTCATTCCTGTAAAATTCAGATTTTATACAGAATGTTTATGTACATAGCGTTAATTTAGCATTAATAAAATTCCCCTTTTTACGAATTGAGAAAGCCCCTTTTAATTTTATTCAGCATTATTTCTTTCGGGGCCCATGCCCAGGTTGTCGATACCATAAAAAAAGACCTCTTTACAGCACCCGATACCGTAAAACACCTCCATAGCAAAGCACTTTCATTGATCGTACCCGCCGGTTTGATCACTTATGGATTTTTATCCTTTGAGGTGCACCCTATCCGGCGGTTTGATTATTATATTAACAGCACGACTTCGCGTACCGACCGGAATTTCCATACCAAAGCCGAAAGCTATTTTTTATTTGCCCCGGTTATCATGGTCTATGGCTTAAATCTTATCGGCGACGAAGGCAAAAACAGGTTTATAGACCGCACCGCCCTACTCGGCTTATCCACAGCATTTATGGGCATCAGTACTTTTCCGCTTAAGAAAGCAACTCACCGTTTAAGGCCGAGTGCAGGCGACAGGCTTTCTTTTCCATCGGGCCATACGGCAGCGGCGTTTACCTTAGCTGAGTTCCTGGCACAGGAATACTCCGGCAAATCTCCCGTATATGGTATAATAGGCTATTCTTTTGCAACAGCAACCGGTATTTTCAGGATGTATAATAAAGCCCATTGGTTTAGCGATGTGGTGGCCGGTGCAGGCTTTGGTATTCTATCCACCAAAGCAGCTTACCTTGTTTACCCTTACCTGCGTAATGCACTGACCCATACTGATAAATCAGGCAAAAGCTCGTTCATTATGCCTACATACCAGGATGGTATTGCAGGGTTTTCTTTTGCAAAAACCTTTTAAAAACATAAAAAACTTCCTGCGCTGTCCAATTGTTCCCATCTCACTTGACATTGGGGTGTAATTCATATATTTATTAACCCGCCTGTTTTGTTAAAGCAGGTACAAAAATTAAAAAGATGGAAGAGTACGCATTAATTATGAGGCATGAGGATGGCAGCAAAATAGCATCACCCGAGCAAATGCAGGCCTGGATGAAACAAACCATGGACTGGATCGGCGGCATTGCTGCGCAAAACAAATTTGTGAGCGGTACAGGTTTGTTTTTTGCGGATGCAAAAGTGGTGTCGTCAAACAAGGTGGTTACCGATGGGCCATTTGGAGAAATTAAAGAAACCATTGGTGGATTCATCACTGTCAGGGCCGAGTCGGCAGAAGAAGCAGCAGAATTTGCAAAAGGCTGCCCTGTTTTACAAGGCGAAGGCAATACGATGGAAGTTCGCCGGATTTTGAGGAACGACGGAACTCACTAAACCCGAAAAGCTTCTGTAATTTTACAGGGGCTTTTTATGATGGAACAACAGGAACTGATACCGCATTTATTCAGGACAGAGTACAGGAAAATCGTCTCTGTCCTGTGTAAACGCTTTGGGTTCGACCAGGTAGAAATTGCCGAAGATATTGCAGCCGATACTTTCCTTTCTGCCTCACAAACCTGGCCCTACAAAGGTCTCCCGCCAAACCCGGCTGCCTGGCTGTATAACGTTGCTAAAAACAAAGCCAAAAATCAGTTACAGCGCAACACGGTATTTGATAACAAGGTTGCCCCGGAAGTGAAGAAAGATATTAACGATTTTTACGAGGACGACATCGACCTGTCTCCTCAGAATATTAACGACAGCCAGTTGCAGATGATGTTCGCCATCTGTCACCCTGCTATCCCGCTTGAAGCGCAGATCGGCCTGGCTTTGCGTATCCTCTGCGGGTTTGGTATTGAGGAGATTGCAAATGCATTCCTCAGCAATAAGGAGACTATCAATAAAAGGTTGTTCAGGGCTAAAGAAAAGCTGCGGGAGGAAAATATAAAGATCGAATTCTCCGGTCAAACTGAGATCGATGAACGGCTCGCACCTGTACTAACTACTATTTATTTACTGTTCAATGAGGGCTATTATTCCATCAGCCAGAATAAAACGCTGCGGCAGGAGCTTTGCTTTGAAGCGATGCGGCTGTGTACTATGCTTGTCGAAAATAAAGGCACCAACAGGCCGCAGGTAAATGCGCTGCTCGCTTTGATGTGTTTTCATGCTTCCAGGTTTGAAGCCCGCATAGATAAAAATGGCGAAATGGTTTTGTATGACGAACAGGATACCAGCCTGTGGAACACCGACCTGATCAGCAAAGGAGGCTATTTTCTGAATTGTGCATCAACCGGCAATCAGCTTTCAAAATACCACCTGCAGGCAACCATCGCTTACTGGAATACCCAGAAAGAGGATACCAAAGAAAAGTGGGAGAATATATTGCTACTTTATAACCATTTACTGCAAACGGATTATTCACCTGTAGCAGCCCTTAACCGCACCTATGCCCTCTCCAAAGTAAAAGGAAATCGGGAAGCCATTACGGAGGCCGAG
Organism: Bacteroidota bacterium; assembly: GCA_048498695.1. Classification (GTDB taxonomy): domain Bacteria; phylum Bacteroidota; class Bacteroidia; order Sphingobacteriales; family Sphingobacteriaceae; genus Mucilaginibacter. Next base: position 6,241 of record JBEHXM010000026.1, on the reverse strand, counting down.
AAATTAAACCTGGTGAACAACCATTTCTACTTTATGCTGTTGGGTGAGCTTTACACTGGTATTGATAATGCTGTAGCGGAAAGAAATTTCAAGCAGGCTTTTTCAATGGCAAAAACTGAGGCGGAAAAGCAAGTCATTCAAAAAAGGCTCGCTAAGGTCAACTCAAATTAACCCTCCCCTTTGTTGGTGTTGTCACTGTTGGCGTTCGGAAGATTAAAGTGGGTGTCACGCTGAGGCACTCGAAGCGTGTGCGATGCATCATCGCTATGCATTTAACGATTATCTATGAAGTAAAAGCCTTTGCCCACATGCTTCGAGTGCCTCAGCATGACACCTTGCGCGCAATAGTTGTCTGAAAAAAACCACCTTTCGAATACTTGTGGTAATAACACCAACAAGGGCGTTGAATTAACCATAGCAGAAATACATCGAATAATCTTCTTATTGAATTTTTTTTATCAGCTTTGCTTCCTGTAGCTATTTCTGCAGAATAGCTGAAAACCAAAAAATTCAAACTTTAAAACTACACTATGAAAAAGAATTTTCTTGTAAAAATGCTGGCAATAATCACCATCAGCCTGATGCTACCCGGCCTGGTTAGTGCTCAAACGGACAAATCTAAAAGACCGAGTCCTCCGGCTACTACTACCGGAAAAATTGGCGAGGCAACCATTACCATCGATTATAGTAGTCCGTCAGTTAGAGGAAGAAAAATTTTCGGAGGGCTTTTGCCTTATGGAAAAACCTGGAGAGCAGGAGCAAATGCGGCAACTGTATTTCAAACTGATAAGGATATAACTGTCGAGGGCAAAAAACTCCCGGCAGGTAAGTACAGTTTCTTTGCCACTCCGGGTGAAAATGAATGGACTGTATTTTTTAATTCAGAAACCGGGCAGGGAGGTATTAAACAAAATGGCGAAGCCAATATGGACCCTGCGAAAACTGTGCTGAGCGTAGTGATCAAACCAAAAAAATTAAGCGATTTAACAGAGAAACTCACCTATTCGGTAATGAATAATGGCGTTGACCTGCGTTGGGAGTATTCGGATATTTTTATCAGTATTAAATAGATTGAAAAAGCCCCGCCATTCTGGTGTTGTCACCACAGGCGTTGGGAGATTAAAATAACCTATTAAATTAGTCCTTTTGTCATTCTGAGCAGAGCGAAGAATCTTCGCTATCAGGACTTTGCAGTTGAAGGTGGCGTATACATGTCTAACGTAGAAGATTCTTCGCTCTGCTCAGAATGATAATTTTATTATTTTGAACATCTTTCAACACCTGTGGTTTGTCACCAACAAAACCACTAACTACCTCAGTAACGTGTCTTTTTCATTCATAAACTTATTTTTACAAACACCAACAAAAGCGTTAGAAGTAATAATTATCATTATACCGGTGCGTTCACACGTCAAAAGATTTACCTAAACGATGAAAAACTTATCTAATTTTCTTCAATTATTGTGTTTAATTCTGCCTATCTCACTTTTTGGCTGCCGCAATCCGGCAAATGAGCAGAAGGCATCGGCTATGCCTGATTATCATGACCATGTACAAATCCACTCGCATAATGATTACCAGCATGCTGTCCCGTTCAGAGATGCTTATTTTCATCACGCTGCCGAAATAGAAGCGGATGTTTATACGCCCAGAACTTCGGAGATGAAGGATTCTCTAATGATCGGTCACGACACATCTGATATCGTATCCGGCAGAACGCTCATCTCCATGTATATCGACCCAATCGTGTCGCTTTTTAAAAAATACCATGATCGCCCCAGTGCCGCCCCGAATTATACTTTCCGGCTGATGATAGACGTAAAAGATCAATGGAAAGATGTTTATCCGCTGCTGATAAAGGAATTGAGTAAATACCCCGCTGTTTTTGACAGGAAAGTTAACCCAATGGCTGTCCAGGTGTTTGTCAGCGGAAACCGTCCCCCTGATTCAACTTTTCATACCTATCCGGATATCATCAATTTTGACGGGCTCCCCGACCGCAACTATGCACCAGCCGACCTGGCAAAAGTGGTACTCATCAGCACTGATTTCGGTCTTTATTCTCATTGGAAAGGCGAAGGTGAACTAGCATCAAAAGATTTGGCAGGAATAAAAAAAGCAATTGATGCAGCCCATGCTATGGGCAAACCGTTTCGTTTTTGGGGCACGCCCGACACACCAAATGTATGGGAACAATTACGGCTGGCAGGTGCCGATGTTATCAATACCGATAGAATAGCCGATTGTACGCAGTACTTTGACAGCTTTTATAAATAATAAAATTCAAGGCTTCGCACTACCTGAGCAACGCATCCTTCTCTTTAGTAAATTTATTATAAACCAGCTTGTCCATCAAAGCCGGGAAGAACTTATTCAGCAGTACGATCAATTTGCCTTCGCCGGTCATGATAAGCGTGCGACTGCGGTTCTCTACACCATCAGTTATAATTTTGGCGACTGCTTCGGCAGTCATCATTTTGCCTTCGTCCAGCGTGCTCTCCCCTTGCTGCGACCCGTCTTTAGCCAAAGCAGTATTGCGGATATTGGATGCCGTAAAACCCGGGCAGGCAGTCATAACGTGAACACCTGTTTTAAGATTTTCTTCGCGAAGCGAATCCAGGAAACCATTGATGGCAAATTTTGAGGCTGAGTAGCCCGAGCGCCCCGGCAAACCCTTATAACCGGCTATGGACGAAACACCAACTATACTGCCCTTCGTTTTCTGGATATGCGGCAAAGCATATTTAGTGCAATAAACAGTCCCCCAAAAGTTTACATCCATCACGCTTTTCAATACCTTCAGGTCGACGTCTTTGAACAAGGCACGCATAGTAATACCGGCATTATTTACCAGGATATCGATCTGATTGAAAGTCAGGATGGTTTGTTTGACAAGATGGCTGCAATCATCCTCCACACTTACGTCGCATTGCACAGCCACGGCCTGTATACCGTATTTATTGATGAGGCTTTCGGTTAATTCGCACAGGGCAACATACTGGCGGGCGGCTAAAACAAGATGGGCTCCGCGACTGGCAAACTCAATTGCCAATGCCTTGCCGATCCCTGAAGATGCCCCGGTGATAATTACGACTTTATCTTTCAATTTCATAGGACGACGGGTAGAGTTCGCCTATGTTTTTAACGTTGAGCACAGGCAGTTTAAACCAATATTTAGCTGCGAAGATAAACATAGCGCCATAAAAATGCCGTATGTAGTCCCAGCTAAATTTGTTAACCCTTTTGCCCGGTAACTGAATGATATATGTTTTTGAAAAATAGTAATTTTTAAAGCCCTGCTGGCGGATGCGGTACGACAGGTCAACGTTATAACCAAACTTGGTAAAACGTTCATCAAACAAGCCGGCTGTCCTTAAAACCGAACGTCTTAAAAACATACAGGTTTCGTTCAGCACGTCAATCTCTTTGGTTTCAAATTCATCTACCCAGTCACCTTTACGTGCAAAAGCAAATGTTTTGGGGAAGTAAGATGAAAGTCCGATCAGCTTGATAAATGCGGCCCAGGTACCGCTAAGGGTATGTTTGGATTGCTGCAAATAGTCACCCCTGAAATCAACCATCCGCACGCTTACTCCACCAGCCAACGGGTGCTGATCCATAAAGTGGTTCAGTTTTTCAAAAAAGTCGGCGCCTATGATCGTATCCGGGTGCAGTAATAACACATATTCGCCTTTAGCATGCGTTAAAGCCTGGTTGTGTGCTGTAGACAAGCCTTCTTCTTTTTGATTCAGGATAAGTCCTATTTCAGGAAATTCAGTATTCAGCATTTCGAGCGATGCATCGGTCGATGCATTATCCACCACTATTATCTCGTGCGAAATATGATTGGTTGCTTTACGCAATGAGGTTAAAGCAAGCCGCAGCTCGTTACGTGAGTTATGATTAACCAGGATGATGGATAGTTTCATGCGCTTATCTTGATAGTGAACTTTCGTATGGAACACGTGTAGCGATCGATCGTCCTAAGGTGATCTCATCAACGTACTCCAGTTCACCACCAAAAGCTATGCCACGCGCAATGGTGGATATACTAATGTGGAAATCTTTTAAGCGCTTGTGTAAATAAAACAGTGTAGTATCACCCTCCATGGTAGCACTAAGGGCGAAAATGACCTCCGTAACCTCGTTTTCCTTTATCCTGTCCACTAATGTGTCTACCTGCAGGTCTGATGGTCCTATGCCATCCATTGGGGAGATCAGTCCCCCCAAAACATGGTAAACCCCGTTATACTGGTTAGTATTCTGTATAGCCATTACGTCACGTGTATCCTCTACTACACAGATGGTTGTATGGTCGCGTTTGTGTGAGGAACATATTTCACAAATTTGCTGATCCGAGATATTATGACAAACCCCGCAAAACTGTATCTCGTTCCTCAGCTTACTGATGCTCACACTAAATTTCTCTACATCAGTCTTATCCTGGTTAAGCAGGTGCAGCACCAGCCGCAACGCAGTTTTTTGTCCCACCCCCGGCAGTTTGGCAAACTCGGCCACTGCATTCTCCAGCAACTTTGACGAAAAGTTCATGTTGCGAATTTAACAATTAGTCGGGAAGTCCGAAAGTCCGCATAAGTCCGAAAGTTATAAGGTGCATTATATTTTTTATACATAAATTGCCATCACGAAAAGTCATAAACACTTTGTCATTTCGAACGATAGTGAGAAATCTTGTACGCCCTGTATAGTTTACAGTTCGCTTATATAAGATTTCTCACTATCGTTCGAAATGACAAGCTTAATAATCAGGTATGTCGCCTTTAGTTTTACTCTCTTTTATAGTTGGATATTTCCTCGTATTACTGGTCATTTCATGGCTTACATCGCGCAAGTCATCAGATAACGACACCTTCTTTGTAGCCAATCGCAATTCAAAATGGTACCTGGTGGCCTTTGGAATGATCGGTACTGCCCTGAGCGGGGTTACTTTTATCTCCGTTCCGGGAAAAGTGGGCGCTCCCAGCGGCGATGAGTTTGCTTATTTCCAGTTTATTTTGGGCAATGCTGCCGGATTTATCATCATCGCTACGGTATTATTGCCACTTTATTATCGCCTTCAGCTCACTTCTATCTACAGCTATATTGAACACGCGTTGGGTAAATGGAGCTATAAAACCGCGGCCGGTATTTTCCTCATCAGCCGCACCATCGGTTCGGCGTTCCGGCTTTATTTGGTGGTTATCGTGTTACAGAAATTCATCTTTGATAATTACCATATCCCTTTTGCCGTTACCGTGTTGATCTGTTTGATACTGATCTGGTCATACACTTATAAAGGCGGGTTAAAAACTATTATCATAACCGATAGCCTCCAAACACTCTTCCTGGTGTCTTCTGTATTTTTGTCGCTCTATTTTATCTGCCGAAGCCTTGATATGAATATTTTTGAAGCCGCAGATGCCATTAAAAACAGCAGTTATTCCAAAATATTTTTCTTTAACGATTTCCTGGGAAGCCATTTCCATTTCAGCAAGCAATTCCTGGGCGGATTGTTCATCACTGTTGGCATGACGGGCCTCGACCAGGACCTGATGCAGAAAAACCTCAGCATGAAAAACATCAAAGAGGCGCAGAAGAATATGTTCAGCTTCACAACCGTGTTTGTGATCATCAATATTTTCTTCCTAAGCGTAGGTGCACTGCTTTATATTTATGCTACCCGCAACGGTATCAGTGTGGCAAAAACCGACTACCTCTATCCCACTATCGCCCTTAAATATCTGGGGGTAGTACCGGCTGTTGTATTTATGCTGGGACTCACGGCTGCTACCTTTGCAACTACCGACTCTGCCCTGACAGCCTTGACCACCTCTTTTTGTGTCGACTTTTTAGGGTTCAATAAAAGCAAGGATGTCAACAGCAAAGCGATGGTAAAAACCCGCCACATGGTGCACATCGCCTTTTCGGGACTGATGCTCCTTACCATCGTGATCTTCAACGCCATTAATAATGACGCTGTAGTAAGTGCCATATTCAAAGTAGCCTCTTACACCTACGGACCTTTGCTGGGCTTGTATTCATTCGGCTTGTTTGCAGGCAAACGACAGGTGAATGATAAGCTGGTGCCGTTTATCTGCTTGATATCTCCCGCTATCTGTTATTTTTTAAGCACTTCTTCTCAGAAAATTTTAGGCGGATATGTTTTTGATAATGAGCTGATCATTGTAAACGGATTAATTACTCGAGCATGTCGAGGCGCAGGAGCGCATGCTCGACGGCT